>CADCQC010000115.1 GCA_902803455.1 uncultured Prevotellaceae bacterium | reverse complement strand
AGATGTATCTGTGAGGATAAAAACGGGAATATGTGGATCGGAACGAATGTGGGTCCGCTGATGCTTCCCAGTACAGACATTGACAATGGTGACAACGCCATCCTGCAACAGATCAAGGTACCTCGCAATGATGGCACCAATTTCGCAGACTATCTGCTCAGCGGTGTCGACATCAGTTGCATCGCCGTGGATGGCGGCAACCGGAAATGGTTTGGCACCAATGGATATGGTGTCTACCTCATCAGTGACGACAATATGACGCAAGTGCAGCATTTCCTCACATCCAACAGTCCATTGCTTTCCGACTTCATCGAATCCATCACCATCAATGATCAGACAGGTGAGGTATTCTTCGGCACAGAGAATGGTTTATGCTCTTATATGAGTGATGCGAGTGCCACACAAGAGACGATGACATCTGATAACGTGTATGCCTATCCCAACCCCGTGGAACCCGGCTACACAGGTCTGATCACCGTGACCGGCTTGTCTATGAATGCAGACGTGAAGATCCTGACAGCCAACGGAGCCTTGGTAGCGCAAGGCACCAGTAATGGCGGGACATTTACCTGGGATGGGTGTGACCGCAGCGGGCATCGGGTGGCTTCTGGCGTCTATATGGTCCATACAGCCACCAGCGACGGCAATAAAGGTGCTGTATGCAAGATAGCCATTGTTAACTGATTGCTTCAATCCCATGATGGCCGAGAACAGAATTTCATGGGTGGATACGGCAAGAGGGCTGGGTATGATGGCCATCCTGCTCTTTCATTCCGACAAATATTTTGCGGGAAACGAGGTCTTGCCTTATGTCTTTTATGTGGAAAATGCACTCATCACGTTCTTCTTTGTGTCGGGTTATCTCTTCCAACGTCCCGGAAAGGCCTTTTCCTTGCCCCGTAAGCTTCTTTCTATCCTCAGAGGGATAGTGATACCCTATTTTATATTTACGGCCGCTATGGCGCTTCCTAAGGCCTTTATCCATGATGACAGGACACTGGATGAGGTCTTCTTCGATATCCTCACTGGTCATGCTTCCTGGTTTGTCGCCGCTCTCATCACCGGTGAATGTCTTTTCTCGCTGCTGCTGCATATCACCAAAGGCAACTCCCGACAGTTGATGGTGGCTTCTGCCCTACCCTATCTTCTGGTGTCGGCGCTTTATTCTTTTGTGGACAACGATTGGTTGGTCAACATCAATTTCTGGTGTTGGCAGAATGCCTTTCTGATGCTGTGGGTCATCTGTCTCGGCCATCTATACCGGCAGAGGGAACATCAGTTACATAACATCCATGGAAAATGGTTCTTCATCATAGGGTTGTTATGCCTGTTCGTCATATTGAAATGGATGGAATACCATTATGAATGGCAACTTACTTTAGAACCCATTCATGTCTCTTCCTTCTTCCTTCTGTTGGTGGATGCCTGTATCGGAATATGGCTGATGGTCGTCTTCTGTCAATGGTTCCCTTCTGTAAGACTCATCCAATGGACAGGATCGCATTCGTTGGTCTACTACTTTATCTGTGGTGGTATACCGTTGTTGGTCTGCCTGTCGCTGCAAAAGATGGGAATCACTTACCAGAACAACTATCTGCAGATTTTGATGGTCTTCGTGTTGGTTTATCTCTTTTCCACCATTTTCACCTGGATGATTTATTATTTTATGTTTTTCATTCAGAAAATTAAAAAAGAAAAATAAAAGAAGAATTATTGACTTGCAAAAGTGGAAAAGTATGCCCTTTTCACTTTATCCATCGTTTTCCACCCCAATACCCATCATCGTTGAATAATATATCATTGAGTATCATTAAATTAGAAAGTTTTCCACTCTTTTAGAAAATGGTGGATAAAGATGATGTGAATAAACCTACTTGTGGAAAACGTATGGAGAATGACCGTATAACTGGTCATTTAATGAGTGTTTTTTGCACACTTTCTTTCAACTTTTGGATGGGTGTGGAAAAAAATCAAAGTTTTCCACACTTTTTCCACAATGTTGTGCATTTCTTTCAAAGATCATTTCAGTCAAAGGTTATATTGACCATGGTGTTTTCTAAAAAACAAGTAAAAATTTGCATGATTCTGCCGAATTGTCTATTTTTGCTTGATCATAAAAATACGTCAGTTATTATCTATTTTCATAATCAGATGGCAAAAAAAGAAAAAGGACTCACACCGATGATGCAACAGTTTTTCTCTTTGAAGGCTAAGCATCCCGACGCATTGATGCTCTTCAGGTGTGGTGACTTTTATGAGACCTATTGTGAGGATGCGGTAGCAGCTTCCAAAATACTCGGTATTACCCTTACCAAACGGAATAACGGAGGGTCTGCCGCTTCTACAGAGATGGCTGGTTTTCCTCACCATGCGCTTGACACTTATCTGCCTAAACTGATCAGAGCAGGACGGCGTGTGGCCATCTGCGACCAACTGGAAGATCCGAAACTCACCAAGACGTTGGTGAAACGAGGCATTACCGAACTGGTGACACCTGGTGTGGCCATGACTGATAATGTGCTTAATTACAAGGAGAACAATTTCCTGGCTGCCGTCCATTTTGGAAAAACCGCCTGTGGCGTGGCTTTTCTTGACATCTCTACCGGTGAGTTTATCACCGGTGAGGGAACTTATGATTATGTGGAAAAACTGATTGGTAATTTCCAACCCAAGGAGGTGCTCTATGACCGGTCGAAAAAAAGTGATTTTGAACGATATTTCGGCACAAAAAACTGTGTTTTTGAACTTGATGACTGGGTATTTACCGAACAGACGGCACGACAGAAACTGATGCAGCATTTTCATACCACTACCTTAAAAGGATTTGGTATCAGTCATCTGGTCAACGGTATTATCGCCGCCGGTGCGATCTTGCAGTATCTGGAACTGACCCAACATACTCAGATTGGGCATATCACCTCGATCTCACGGATTGAGGAGGAGAAATATGTAAGGTTGGATAAATTCACCATCCGTTCACTGGAGTTGATCAATACGATGCATGATGAGGGTTATTCCTTGCTCAATGTCATTGATAAGACAACGACCGCCATGGGCGGTCGGATGCTCCGGCGATGGGTGGTCTTTCCGCTGAAGGATATCAAACCCATCAACGAACGGTTGGATATCGTGGAATATTTCTACCGTCATCCCGATTTCCGCGAGTGTATTGATGAGCAGTTGCATCTGATCAATGACCTGGAACGTATCATCTCCAAGGTGGCGGTGGGTAGAGTGTCACCCCGTGAGATTGTGCAACTGAAAGTGGCATTGCAAGCCATCGAACCTATCAAGACAGCTTGTATGAGTGCGGATAATGACGTGTTGAAACGGTTGGGTGAGCAAATCAACCTTTGCCGCACGATCAGAGACCGCATTGCCCGCGAGATACAGAACGACGCACCCTTGCAGGTAAACAGAGGTAATGTGATCGGTCATGGGGTTAATCAGCAACTGGATGAGTTGCGTGAAATAGCCTACAGCGGAAAAGATTATCTGATTAAGATACAGGAAAGAGAAGCCGCCAATACGGGTATCTCTTCATTGAAAATAGGCTATAATAATGTCTTCGGATATTATCTTGAGGTTAGGAATACCTACAAGGATAAGGTACCTGCTGAATGGGTACGCAAACAGACACTCGCACAGGCGGAGCGCTATATCACGCAGGAACTGAAGGAATATGAGGAGAAAATCCTTGGTGCTGAGGATAAAATCATCTCTTTGGAAACCCAGTTGTTCAACGATCTGGTGATGGCGATTCAAGAGTATATTCCTGCCATACAGATCAATGCCAACCTTGTGGCACGCCTTGATTGCCTGTTGTCGTTTGCCATCGTGTCTGAAGAAAATCGCTATATCCGTCCTGTCATCGACCAGACGGATGTCATCGATATCAAGGCTGGCAGACACCCTGTTATCGAAAAACAATTACCTTTAGGGGAAAAATATATACCGAATGACATATTGCTCGATAGTGAGCGCCAGCAGATCATCATCATCACTGGTCCAAATATGGCTGGTAAATCGGCCCTGTTGCGACAGACAGCCTTGATCGTACTGATGTCGCAGATAGGTTGCTTCGTGCCGGCAGAGAGCGCGAAAATCGGTCTGGTGGACAAAATATTCACCCGTGTGGGTGCATCAGACAATATTTCCGTCGGAGAATCCACTTTTATGGTGGAAATGACCGAGGCAGCCAATATTCTCAATAATGTCACCCCAAAATCTCTGGTGCTTTTTGATGAGTTGGGACGTGGCACCTCCACCTATGACGGCATATCTATCGCCTGGGCGATCGTGGAATATCTGCATGAACATGCGAGAGCGCAGGCAAGAACATTGTTTGCCACTCATTACCATGAACTCAATGAGATGGAGAAGAATTTCTCACGCATCAAAAACTATAATGTGAGTGTGAAGGAAATCGATGGAAAGGTGATTTTTTTACGAAAATTGATGCGTGGCGGGTCCGAACACTCTTTTGGTATCCATGTGGCGGAGATATCAGGAATGCCCAAGAGCATTGTCAAGCGGGCTCATACGATTCTCAAACAGTTGGAAGCCGACAACAGCAATGTGGGTACGGTAGGCAAACCGTCCGCACAGACAATCAATCAGTCGAGGGAGGGTATGCAATTGAGTTTTTTCCAGTTGGATGACCCTGTGCTCTGTCAGGTAAGAGACGAGATCTTAGGTCTCGACATCAATCATCTGACACCTGTCGAGGCGCTCAATAAGTTGAATGAGATTAAAAAAATCGTCAGCGGAAGGTCATAGAGTAGAGGTCACTCCCCTACCCTATTTCTCCCCTATCCTATTTCTCTTTACCCTATTT
>CADCQC010000114.1 GCA_902803455.1 uncultured Prevotellaceae bacterium | reverse complement strand
CCTTTGTTGTCCAATTAAACAATCTACTTAATACCTTAAACCTAATAACTAAAAACCTAAATCTATTACTACTAACCTAAACAATCTATTAACCTTTATGATTGACTTCTCAATCATTGACACTGCAAAGTTACAACTATTTTCGGCCCTTGTCAATACTTTTATCCGTTTTTCATTATAAAAATACGCTTTTCTTGATATAAATCAAATGGTGTGTGCGATAACAGATACTAAAAATGCATTTTTTACCCCATATAACGACTTTTTTATGTATATTTCCCAATCATTTTAGGTGTGGCTCCAACGATGAAAAAAAAGCGTTTCTGTTTTGCATTGCTCTTGATTTTCACTAAATTTGCTCTCACAATGTGAGTTTTTCTGTTATAATGAGAGTTTTAATCATCAATACCAGTGAAAAGTCGGGCGGAGCGGCCATTGCCGCCAACCGGCTGATGGAGGCGCTCAACAATCATGGTGTGAAGGCAAAGATGCTTGTGCGCGATAAGGAGACTGATGCCATCACCGTCGTCGAACTTGGCAAGCGGATGATGGCCCAACGGCATTTCCTTCGTGAGCGGTTGGCCGTATGGACACATTTGCATTTTTCAAAAAAACATCTGTTTGATGTGGATATTGCTAATGCAGGCTTTCATATCACCCAACTGAGGGAGTTTCAGGAGGCGGATGTCATCCACTTGCACTGGATCAACCAAGGTATGTTGTCACTCAAGGGAATCCGTGAGATCCTTGAGAGTGGAAAACCGGTTGTATGGACCATGCATGATGCTTGGCCGGCTACAGCAATCTGCCATTACACACATGGATGCAAGGCTTTTCTTACGGTATGCCGTAACTGTCGGTTGCTTCCGGGACATGGAGGTGACAAAGATCTCGCATACAGGGTATGGAACCGCAAAAAACAGTTGTTGGAGCATCATCAGGTCTATTTCGTCGCTTGCAGCCGGTGGCTGGAACAGCAGGCTAAACAGAGTGCGCTCCTCTCGCAGCAAAACATTACGAATATCCCCAATCCCATAGATATTCATGTCTTCCGACCGACGGATAAGAAGCGTGCCAGGAAACGTCTGGAGTTGCCAGAAGATAAAAAAATCATCTTGTTCGTATCACAACGGGTGACGGATGAGCGTAAGGGGATGAATTATCTGATAGAGGCTATCGATAAAATGGTGAAAGAACGGCCCGATATGGCTCAGCACACAGGGGTGGCTATCCTTGGAGGTCATGCTGAGGACTTTGAAGGCAAACTGGCTCTTCCTGTCTATCCCCTCGGATATGTGAGTGAGGTGAAAAAGATCGTGGATGTTTATAATGCCGTGGATCTCTTCGTGCTGCCGTCGCTTGAGGACAATCTCCCCAACACCATCATGGAGGCGATGGCCTGTGGCGTGCCGTGTGTAGGGTTCAGGGTAGGAGGAATCCCAGAGGAAATCGACCACCTGAAAACGGGATTCGTGGCGGAACCTCGCAATGCCGACAGCCTGATGAAGGGCATCCGCTGGATACTTGAGGAGGCTGATATTGGCGCGCTCAGCGCACAGGCTGTCAAAAAGGTGAGTACAAGCTACTCACAGAACAGTGTGGCACTGAGATATATCGAGGTGTATAATCATGCATTGGCATTCAAGCATTACGGAATATGATCAAGATATCACTGGTTACCATTACCTTCCAGGCTGCTGGTGTGCTCGCTCCCACGCTTGAGAGTGTGCGGAGGCAGGATTATCCGATGGTGGAGCATGTCATCATCGACGGTGCCTCGAAAGACGCTACCGTGGCCATGGCCGAGGAATATCGCAGGTCCGTGGCCGAGGAAAAGCTTGGATGGGAGGTGACGGTGGTCTCAGAACCGGACAAGGGATTATATGATGCCATGAACAAGGGGTTGAGGCGCGTGACAGGTGACTATGTCTGTTTCCTCAATGCGGGTGACCGGTTACCAGATGCCGACACCTTGTTGAAAGTTGCTGAGGCAGTGGACAGGGGAGAGGATGGCATCAAGCCATCGGTCGTCTATGGCGATACGGATATCATCGACGCAGATGGCCATTTCCTGAGGCACCGGCATCTCTCGCCGCCCGATCTTCTCACGTGGCGATCTTTCCGTCAGGGTATGCTGGTATGCCACCAGGCTTTCTATGCGCGCACCGACCTTGCGAAACGGGTGTCATACGACTTGCGCTACAGATACTCTGCTGATGTAGACTGGTGTATCAGGGTGATGAAGGAGGGCGAGGCCGCGGGTGCACCGACAGCAAGAGCTGAGGGACTTCTCGCACTTTATCTGAGTGAAGGTGAGACAACACGTCATCACAAGGCTTCGCTGCGCGAGCGTTTCGATGTCATGCGTCGGCATTATGGATTGCCAGCCACGTTGATCATGCATCTGTCGTTCGTCTGGCGTGCAGTGAAAGGGCGGTGGCGTGGAGAAAAAGATTCTCAACAATGATCTGTTGAGGCCTGATGTGATGATGGGGATTTGAATGGTGAAACGTTGTCAATCAATAGAAAAACGATAGGAATCAATAACGAAACTTAGGAAAAAAGGATGATATGAAACACTGGATTTTATGTGCGGCACTGATGATGGCCGCAACGGGTTTTTCCCAAGAGGTATCTGTCCAACAGAATAACACAGATGCGCCGGTAACCAAACGTATGAAGGCACGGAAATCGTCTTCCAAGAAAGCAAAGGTGCTGTGGAGCAAGAAACGTGGCGCTACACCGGAAAGTATGAAGGCGGAGAAAATGTCGCCCGAGCGGAAGAAACCTGCCAAGACGACAAAGGTCAAGATGAAAAAGGGGACTATTCGGCATGAGGAGGTGGCGCTTCCTCAGTCGGATATCAGATAAACGACGATTGATAGGCAGAGATGCGAAACCTCTGCTTTCTACATTTGTTTGCCCATTAGAAAAATAGAGGAGAGACCTGCAGGCCTCTCCTCTATTTGGATGTGTTGGTATATGGCTTATGTATGAAGCATCAGTTGTCCTACTTTCACTTTCGTGCTGTTGCCCAGACTGTTGATTCGCTGGAATTCCTCAATACTCATATTGTATTTGCGGGCAATGGAGTAGGCTGTCTCTCCGGGTTCCACTTTGTGGTATTTGAAACCTGTGCTGCGTGGAGCAGATGATGTCTGTGTGGGGACTGTTTCTCTATTGGTGGTTACTGGAGTACTGGCGATTGGGGTGCTCTGCGTGCTCTTTTGACCGCCATAAACTTCTTCTTTTGTGTATGAGGACACTTTCTGGCCGCGGGCTGCAGTGGCACGGGCCGACTCTCTGTCCATGGTGCTGCGGCGGAAGGTATAACTGTCACCGGTCACGTCTTGGTTGCGGAAATCAAAGAAAAGAGCGGGATTGAGGGCTACACCGCAGAGGCGTGTCTCAAAGTGAAGGTGAGAACCGGTGCTACGGCCTGTGTTGCCGCCGAGTCCGATGGGCTCACCTGCCCTGACGGTCTGGTTCTCTCTCACCAGATGCTTTGATAAGTGACCGTAGATGGTCTCCAGACCGTTGTTGTGGCGGATCACCACATAATTGCCATAACCTTTGGCCTCATATCTCACCACGCGGATCTTTCCGGAGAAGGCGGCGCGGATGGTGTCGCCAATATACACTTTGATGTCAAGTCCTTTGTGCTGACGACCCCAGCGGGGACCAAACTGAGAGGTGATGACACGGCTCGGAGTTGGCATGCAGAAACCACGAAGGTTGATGGTGTAGGTCTCGGGGAGCTCAGTAGCCTTGTGAGCATAACGGTTGTCCCAATCCTGATATAGGTCAGACGAGGGCGACTCGTAGTTCTCGCGCTCTATAACGGCGTGCAGGGCTAATGTGTCGAGTTGTTTTACTTTCTTGTCCGTAGGTGCCAGACGGGCCAACAGGTCTTGACCGGATGCTGGAATCGTTACGGAAGCCATAATGGCTGTTAATGCAAATGTCTTTATCGCGTTTTTTAAATTCATAATCCTCCTATTAAAAAGGTATGATATCACGGAAGTGATCATCATGCTTTTGTTTCTCTCGTTTTTGAAATAAGTGACACAACAATATCGCGTCATCTATTTCATTGCGTTGCAAAGGTAGCGATAATATGGCAGAATCTGTCACACTTAACAGTTTTTAGTGCTCTTTTAACACTTAAAAACTTCTGTCACGATTTGTTGGCAGTGGCATCAGGGGCATGAAAATCAGGAGATGGCACCCCAGTTGATGTTGCTTCGGCGAAGGGATGACAGGCGTTGCCAAAGCAAGGCATGTTCGGCTTTCTCACAGGTGGGGTCGTCATCGATGATTTTCTGTGCCTCATCGCGAGCCAGTTGCACGATCTGTCCGTCGCGTGCGATATCGGCAATCTTCAGGTCAAAGGCCATGCCGCTCTGTTGTGTCCCCTCCAGGTCGCCAGGACCACGCAGTTTCAGGTCAGCCTCGGCGATCTGGAAGCCGTCATTGGTGGAGCACATGATGTCGATGCGCTTGGCGGTCTCCTTGCTCAGTTTGCGGGTGGTGACAAGGATGCAGAATGACTGCTCACTGCCACGGCCTACCCTGCCACGCAACTGATGCAACTGGGAGAGTCCGAAACGCTGGGCCTCAAGGATGACCATCACCGAGGCGTTGGGCACGTTGACACCTACTTCTATCACCGTGGTGGAGACCAGGATCTGTGTCTCGCCTTTAACAAATTTCTGCATCTCCTCTTCTTTCTCGGCGGGTTTCATCTGGCCGTGGACCTTGCTTAGACGACAGTCGGCAAATACCTGACGCATGGTCTCGTAGCCCTCCTCCAGGTTGCGAAGGTCCATCTTCTCGCTCTCTTTGATGAGGGGATACACGATATAGACCTGTCGGCCGGCCTTGATCTGACGGCGGATACCTTGGTAGAGACTGGTGAGCTGGTCGTCATATTGGTGTTGGGTATAAACGGGTTTGCGGCCTGGTGGAAGTTGGTCGATGACACTCACGTCGAGATCACCATAGATGGTCATGGCGAGTGTGCGGGGGATGGGGGTGGCGGTCATCACCAGTACGTGGGGTGGGTTCTGACTCTTGTTCCACAGTTTGGCACGCTGGGCCACACCGAAACGGTGTTGCTCGTCGATGACGGCGAGACCGAGGCGGAAAAACTGCACAGGGTCTTCGATGATGGCGTGAGTGCCCACAAGGATGTTGACCTGGCCTGACGCAAGACCGTCAAGTATCTCCTGACGGCGCTTGCCTTTCACGATGCCGGTGAGCAGTTCCACACGGATACCATCCATACCTTGAAGGAATCCACGGAGAGTGGCCAGATGTTGTTCGGCGAGAATCTCTGTTGGAGCCATGATGCAGGCTTGAAAACCGTTGTCGAGGGCAATGAGCATCGACATGAGGGCTACAAGCGTCTTGCCCGACCCGACATCGCCTTGCAGCAGACGGTTCATCTGACGACCGCTCTTCATGTCGCCGTGAATCTCGCGGATGACACGCTTTTGGGCTTCCGTAAGGGGGAAGGGCAGATGATGGTGATAGAAATCCTTGAAGTGCTGTCCCACATGGTTGAGCACGTAGCCACGGTATTTGCGGCGTTGGTCACTGGCATAGCGCAAGATGTTGAGTTGCACATAGAACAATTCCTCAAACTTCAGCCGCAGTTTGGCTTTGTCGAGCGACAGAGCGTCCTGGGGATTATGGATGAGCCGGAAGGCTTCATCGCGGGAGATGAGATGCAGCGGTTTCGTGATGTAGGGGGGCAGTGTCTCTGGCAGAGGAGCCGGCAACCGGTCGAGGATACCCCTGACAATCTTCTCGATGTTGTGGGAAGTGAAGCCGGTTTTCTTCATCCGTTCGGTGGTGTGGTAGTGGGGCTGCATTCCCATGGCGGACAATTGGGTTTTCTCGGCAAGATCGATTTCGGGGTGGGCAATCTGAAAACGGCCACCAAATACTGAGGGACGACCGAAAACGATGTATTCCACACCTGTCTTGTAGTTGTTGACCACCCATTGTGACTTGGCAAACCACACCAGGTCGACGACACCGTGGCCGTCGCTGAAATGGGCCACCAGACGCTTGTTGCGGCGACCCATGTCAAAACTCTCAAAACTCAAGATACGCCCTTTCAGTTGGATGTATGACATGCTCTCCAACAATTCCGTGGTCAGATAGATGCGCCGGCGGTCGATATATTTGTAGGGATAATACTCCAATAGTTGCCCAAACGTGCTGATTCCAAGTTCTTTACTTAGTATCTCCTTACGCTTGGGCCCCACGCCCGGGGCATACATGATATCTTGGTCGAGCAGGTCTGGCATGGGATTATTGGATGCCCATCAGGTGGCGGTACTGCATCTTGTGTTCCAAGGTGTCAACAATCTCCGCGTCAGTCAGTTGCCGGAGGATGGTATAGGCATAGGGTAGGGAGGCGGCTGGTCCCTCACCGGTGATGATGTTGCCGTCAGTGGTCACCAGATCGCCAGTGTAGGTGGCTCCGTCAAGATAGACTTCAAAACCTGGTGAGCAGGTGGCGCGTCGGCCGATGAGCAGACCGAGATTGCCCAGCACCATCGGGGCGGCACAGATGGCGCCGATCAGTCGGCCTCGCTGGTGATGGCTCACCAGGGCTTGGCGTACTCCCTCATGCTCGTTGAGATTTTTTGAACCTGGCATACCGCCAGGGAGCAGCAGCACGTCGGCATCGTCGACATTGACATCTTCCAACAACTGATCGGCCTCTATCGTGACACCATGCGAGGAGCACACTCGCTGTTGGCCGGTGACGCTCAAGGTAACTACTTCCTGGCCGCCGCGACGGAGAACGTCGACTGGCGCGAGGGCTTCGATTTCCTCAAAGCCTTCGGCTAAAAAAACGTATATTTTTGCCATTTCTTTATTTTGCTGTTGATTTGTTTGACTATAAATGATCAGGATAAAATCCTTCAACCAACAAAATTAACAAGTTTTTTCCACATTTTCTCCTCTAAAGGATTTTTTATGATTTTTCAAATATAAATTGGGGTTTTTAACAACACAAATGCACGCTTTTCAATGAAAACCCTTAATTTTGCACCTTCATAGTGAATCATTCCATGTATGTGTCACTCAACGATAGAAGATGATGCCTCCTAAAAAACTGAAATTCGCCATCTTCGGCAATATCTACCAGGCCAAAAAGTCTGCTTCCATCCAGAAGGTGCTGTCGTTCCTTTCTGAGAAGAAGGCAAAGGTGTCCATTGACCGTGATTTTTTCGAGTTCCTCACCCGTGACTTGCATCTCGAGGTGAATGCCGACCATGTGTTCGATGGTGATGATTTCGAAGCTGATTTTGTCATCTCCATGGGTGGAGATGGCACATTCCTTAAAGCTGCCAGCAGGGTGGGAGACAAGGGATGTCCCATCGTGGGTATCAACATGGGAAGGCTGGGATTCCTGGCCGACGTGGGACCGGCGGAGATCGAGCATTCTCTTGCGGCCATTTATCGAGACGACTATAAAGTGGAGGAGCATTCGCTCATTTCTGTGGATACCCAGGGAGGAAACCGCCTCTTGGGATGCCCCAACGCCCTCAACGACATTGCTGTGCTCAAGCGTGACAATGCTTCGATGATCAGTATCAGGACTTCTATCAATGGAGAGCATCTCGTCACCTATCAAGCCGACGGACTAATCGTGAGCACACCAACCGGGAGCACCGCCTATTCCTTATCTAATGGCGGACCGATCATTGCGCCGCTCTCGGGGGTGATGTGCCTCACACCGGTGGCTCCACATAGCCTCAATGTCAGACCCATCGTGGTGCCCGATGATGTGGTGATCACGGTCAGTGTAGAGAGCCGAAGCCACAATTTCCTCGTGGCCATCGACGGCAGGTCGGAGAAATGTGGCGAGGAGACGATGCTCACCATCCGCAAGGCACCGTATCGAGTGAAAATCATCAAACGGCACAACCAGAAATACTTCCTCACGCTTCGTGAGAAAATGATGTGGGGTGCTGACACCAGATAACCCGGACAGACATGTTTGAAAGATTAAAGAATTACCTGACCCCGCCCAAGAGCAAGTATTCTTCCAAGCAGATACTCAAGTGGCTTTGGAATGCCTGGCGAGGAAATCGTCTGCAGGCCGTGCTCAACGCTACTATCGGACTCGTTTCCGTTGTCGTGAGTCTCGCTGCGGTGTGGGCGATACAAAATGCCATCGATATCGCCTCGGGTGTTAAATCCGGTTCT
>CADCQC010000113.1 GCA_902803455.1 uncultured Prevotellaceae bacterium | reverse complement strand
TTTTAGATTATCCTACGATTGCGAGTACGTCGCTCTGACGCATAATAAGGTATTTCTCACCCTCAAATTCCACTTCTGTACCGGCATATTTGCCATAAAGCACTGTGTCGCCTTCTTTCAGCACCATCTCTTCATCTTTGGTACCTTTTCCGGCGGCAATCACTTTACCCTGAAGGGGTTTTTCCTTTGCGGTGTCGGGGATGATGATACCTCCGACTTTCTCCTCTGCTGGTGTGGGGAGGATCAAAACTCTGTCTGCTAATGGTTTGATGTTCATAATTAATAATTATTGAATAGTTATTGAAATCTGCTGATGTAATAGCATAAATCGTGCCAAATTTTCTTCTGGCACGATGAAATAATCAATTAAATACAATTTGTCAGTCGAAATGACAGGTTTGACACCTGATTTCTTCTTGATTATCCATGATGTTTGACATGATAGCCAAAGACTATTTCCCCACATATTTATAATAATACCAATAGGTATTTCCAAAAGTGCGCCTTAGCATGTTGGACGCGCTTGAGCCAAGATGTACCTTCTCCAATTCTCTGAAGTCATGAAAATCTGTCTCAACGATATTGTCCACGTGTGAGGACATAGGTTTTCCTGAATAATAGAGTTGGAAGACCAATGCTTCTGCATAATGACGTTGCTCTATTGTGTCGGGGTAATAATTGACAATGGCCTCTGCGAAACTATTGATTTTTTTATCAAGGAGCATGCCGGTCAGTTGGTATTCTCTTTTAACGGAAGGTTGCCGGGCATACAATTTGATGATACTATCTGGCAATAGGATCGTTCGGCTGTTGATACTGTCGGGTATCAGCGTCTTAGAGGATCCGGCGACAGGATAATGAAAGAAACGGTTGCCTAATTGTTGTTCTTTAGCAAGGATGTGGGCTCTCAGCATCGTAAGTGAGGGGTCTGTAGCCAATGACTTTTTCCCCACCTTCAAGGCTTCCTCATACTTCTCTTCAAGAAGCAGTTTTTCTATCTTCATGCGGTAATGAAACACTTCGTCTCCATTACTGAACAGGCCCACACCTAGAAACATCGCCACCATGGTCAGCATATTGATCCAGGTATTTCTGGAGAACCATCCGTTGCTCGCTGATTCTGGTTCAAACGGTTCCATTTGTCGGAGCACCCAAACCAATCCTGCAAAGATGATGAGGAGCAGAGGGAAAGCAATGATCCATCCGCCAAAGGAAAAGCCAAGATCTATCTCCGAACTGACATCGGTGATGATTGTCAGAAGAAGTAATGAGGGAAAATAATTGAGCGAGTAGGCTCGCTTTTTCAGTCGGGTGATTTTCGCCACATAAACTTGTAGGAGAAACAGGAAGAGGGTGATCAGCAATGCACCGACCAACTTCCCATAATGCGTCTGTCCCTCAGAGAGCACATGTTGCCCTGCTGCCAAGATATCTGCTTGGTAGTCATAGAGATAGGTAAACGAGAATATCCAAAATGCGACAGCACACACCACCATGGTATAAAAATATCGGGAAGGTTGGTTGTTGACTGCCAGAAGATACGCCATGTCTGTTTTTTCGATCGCTATGAATGACAGGCGGGGCCACAATATGCCCCGCCTGCTAAATGTATGAGGTTAAGAATCAGTTTTTCTTCAGTACGACGGCCGACCGTGCGGGAATATATAGCTTAAGCCATTCCTTATGGTCTTCCACATAAAGTGGATCAAAGTTGGTGAAATGTGTCATGGTGTCATCCGCCAGTCCGTTGCCGCCAAAGTCCTTGGAATCTGTATTAAGAACCACATTGTAGGAACCTGTCGGCACGAGGAATCCATAATCTGTAAACGACCGGGTCGGACTGAAGTTGAACACAAACACCAGATCTCCTCTCATGAAGGCAAGCACTTGGTCACCATCATTATGCCAGATTTCCTGAACAGGTGTTTTCTGGAAGTTTTTCTGGGATTTGATAACCGTGAGCATCTGTTTGTCGAAATCTCCCAGCCAGTGGTAGCACAATTCGTGGTTATCGACCAGGTTCCATTGTCTGCGAGCATATTTATAACTCCAACCGTTGCCTTCGCGTGGGAAATCGATCCATTCCGGATGTCCGAACTCATTCCCCATGAAGTTGAGGTATCCTCCGTTGATGGCAGCTGCCGTCACAAGACGGATCATCTTATGAAGGGCAATACCACGGTGAGCCATGTCGTTTTCATCACCTTTCTTGAAGTGCCAGTACATATCCGCATCAATCAGACGGAAGATGATGGTCTTGTCACCGACAAGCGCCTGGTCATGGCTCTCGCAATAACTGATCGTCTTCTCGTCAGGTCTGCGGTTTTTCACCTCCCAGAAGATGGAACTGGGCTTCCAGTTCTCGTCACTGAGTTCTTTGATGGTCTTGATCCAGTAGTCAGGAATATTCATGGCCATGCGGTAATCGAAGCCATAACCTCCGTCAACGAATTTGGCAGCCAGTCCTGGCAGACCGCGCACCTCCTCGGCGATAGTCACTGCATGTGGGTTCACCTCATGGATGAGTTGATTGGCCAAAGTGAGATAGCAGATGGCATTGTCATCCTGGTGACCGTTGAAGTAGTCTCCATAGTTGGTGAATGCCTCTCCCAGTCCATGGCTGTAATAGAGCATGGAGGTGACACCATCAAACCTGAATCCGTCGAAATGATATTCCTCAAGCCAGTATTTGCAGTTGGAAAGCAGGAAGTGGATGACTTCGTCTTTTCCGTAGTCGAAACAGAGAGAGTCCCAAGCCGGATGCTCATGCTTGTCGCCAGGATAGAAGAACTGGTTGGGATCGCCAGCCAGGTTGCCGAGTCCTTCCACCTCGTTTTTCACGGCATGTGAGTGCACGATATCCATGATGACAGCGATGCCATGCTGGTGGGCAGTGTCGATCAGTTCCTTCAGTTCCTCTGGTGTACCAAAACGGCTGGAGGCAGCGAAGAAGGAGCTGACATGATATCCAAATGATCCGTAGTAAGGATGTTCCTGAATAGCCATGATCTGGATGCAGTTGTAGCCATCGGCGATCACCCTTGGCAACACATTGTCCTTGAACTCTAGATAAGAGCCCACTTTCTCCGCATCCTGTGACATACCGATATGGCATTCATAGATGAGCAACGGGTTCACATTAGGTTTGAAGTTTTTCTTTTTCCAGGTATAGGGCTCTTCAGGACTCCACACCTGTGCGGAGAAGATCTTAGTCACTTCATCCTGCACCACTCTTTGTGCCCATGCTGGGATGCGCTCTCCTTCTCCACCGTTCCAATGCACATGCATTTTGTAGAGGTCACCATGCTTCATGGCTTTCTTCGGCAGTTTCAGTTCCCAGTTGCCTGTGCCGGGCACTCTTTTGGCGCGATATTTCTCTGTCTCTGTCCAGTCGTTGAAGTCACCTACGAGATAGATGTCAGTGGCATTGGGAGCCCACTCGCGGAACACCCATCCACCCCGTGCCGTACGATGAAGTCCGAAATAG
>CADCQC010000112.1 GCA_902803455.1 uncultured Prevotellaceae bacterium | reverse complement strand
ATCGCACCGAGCAGAAAATAAAGGAACTGTTCAGCGACATCAAAGTACCAGCCAACGCCGCCAAGGTGGTGCCTGTCGAGGTTCCCGACAACAACGAGGCCATCTATGTCATCGGCAAGGACAAAGAGCAACCTGCCAACCTGTTTCTCGTGAATATGAAGCATGACGCCTTCCCTGACTCACTGAAGAACGATGTGTCTTACATGATCATGGACTTTGCCCGCAATATGCTGACAAAGATGCTCAACGAGCGTTTCGTTGAGGAATGCCAGAAAGCAGAGAGTCCTCTTCTCCAAACCGCTGTGAGCGATGGTATGTATCTCATCTCACGCACGAAGGACGCCCTTTATCTCCAGGTAGTACCCAAAGAGGGGCAAGAATTGGAAGGTCTTGCCACCGCACTTCGCGAGTTGAAACGCGCCAAGGACTTCGGTTTCACAGATACTGAATACGAGCGTGCCAAGAGCAACTACACCAGTCAATTGGAGAAAATTTACAATAACCGCGAGAAATACAAGACGAATGACTATTGCAGTCAGTACGTCCAGAATTTCATCAATTTAGAACCCATTCCTTCCATCGAGACGGAATACACTTTGATGAATCAGATCGTGCCGATGATTCCGGTTAACATCATTAATATGATGGCGAAAGAACTTATCAGTGATACAGACACCAACCTCGTGGTACTTGCCGCACTCAAGGACATTGAAGGAAAAAAATATTTCACTATCGACGACATGCGCAAAACCGTTGCCGCCGTCCGTACCGAAAAACTTGAAGCTTTCGTGGACAACGTGATACAGGAGCCTTTGATGGCCCAACTGCCCCAAAAAGGCAGCATCGTGAAAGAGACGGAGAACGCAGCCCTCGGCTACAAGGAACTCCAGCTCTCCAATGGTGTGAAGGTCTTGATGAAGAAGACCGATTTCAACGCTGAAGAGATTCTCATGAATGCCACATCGGCAGGCGGTGCTTCCGTCTTCGGCACCAGCGAGGTGGACAACCTCCAAGTAGCCTCCTACATCCTCTCCTCCAGCGGCATGGGCAAATTCATGCAGACCGACCTCAAGAAGGTTCTCGCTGGCAAGCAGGTAAGCATCAATTTCAGTCTCGACAACTCGCGCCATGGCATCAGCGGCTCATCCACTCCCAAGGACTTGGAGACGTTGATGCAACTCACACACCTCGGCTTCACCAACCTGACGAAAGACGAGAAGGCCGTGAACACGCTTATCAGCACCTTAAAAATGGTGTTAAGCAACATCAGCGCCAACAACGATGCCGTCTTCGAAGATTCCGTGCAAAGCGTTATCTATAAGAACAACCCGCTCTTCCGCACCCCGACACCAGAAAGCCTCGACCGCATCAGCTACGACCGCGTGCTGGAGATGGCCCGCAAGCTCTACGGCAACGCCGCCAACTTCACCTTCACTTTCGTGGGCAACTACGACGAGGCTGTTTTGAAGCAGTTCATCGAGCAATACATCGCCTCGCTGCCGTCTAAAGGCACCTCCGACTTGACGGGCAAGGAGATGCGCACCTTCGCCAAGGGTTTGGTGGTCAACAAGTTTGACAAAAAAATGGAGAACCCACAGGCACAAGCCAATGAAATCTGGCGCTCTAATGCCTTGAAGTACTCCCTCTCCAACAACGTTCTCAACGATATTTCCTCCAGATTGCTTGATATGACCTACAATCGTGAGATTCGCGAGAGGCTCTCCGCCGCCTACCACGCAGGTGCCAAAGGCGAGGTAGAGACTGATGGCCCCGAAATCTTCATGCTCATCACCGGAAATGCACAGCTTAATCCAGAAAAGGCCCAGGAAGCTATCAAGGAATTCCACAAGGGCATGGATGCCACGGTGGCCAGCCCCAATGTGGAAGACTTGAACAAGATCAAGCAGATCCTGCTCAAGCAGGCCGACGTTGATGCCAGCACCAACAGGTATTGGATTTCCGTCCTCGACCGTTGGAACCGCTTTGGCGTTGACATTTATACCAACTACAAGAAGACTGTGGAAACTGTCACACCGAAAGACATCAGCAATTATCTGAAGAAGGTCATTCTCAAGAGCCGTAACCACTACGAGGTGGAGATGATGCCTCAATAAGCAGCATCTACCCAATACAAATTTTCGGGACCCGACTGTCCAAAGGGCAGTTCTGGGTCCCGAAAACTTTTTTGAGGGTTGGAGACTTGTTATTTCTTGGGATTGATCGTGATTACTCTATCATAGGATGCCGGCTTAACCCTATATTCATCGAGCACATAGACACAAGTACAGCCCACACCTGTTGTGTTGTAGTCAAGATTGAGGGTATAGCGGTCGGGCTGCGGTTGTAACTGATAAGTGAACTGGCTCTTGGTGAGATTGTCTGTTGAGAACTGATAAGCATTGAAGTTGAAGGGCTCGTTCATGGATATCTGTATTCCTTTGCCATCTTTGTTCAACAGTTGCACAAATCGGTTGTCAGTACGCAAAGCATGGTCTTGAGGCAAAAGGTAAGGTTCATACATATCAGCCACCGTCTTGGACCAGAAACCTATTTGATACCCGGTTTTGCGGTCAGGATAGTTTTCCTCTGGTCCTCGGCCATACCATGTGATGTGGTCGAACTCGTTTGCCACAGAGGTGGTGAAACCGATTCTTGGCAGTACTTCAGGCAATCTGCCCTGCGGACTTAAATGATTGTGAATTCTGACGGTGCCATCGTCATAGAAGCTGTAAGTATAGTCAAGCGTGAATCCCGCCAGCTGCATTCCTTGTATATATAGGTCAAGCGCTCCGTAGGAAGATGCGCCTACTTGCACTAACTGACTGACGGTGACAGTTGTTTCATATGCGTTACGTGTCAGTTGAACTGCTGCCGGACGGATACGCAACTGGTTCACTCCTTTGGAATAGAATAGGGTAGAAACCATGTTTCCATAGCCTTCTGCGTACCCTCCGTTGACACGGAACGCATTCCATGAGTCAAACTCATTAGCAAGCGGAGCACGCCAGAGGTTGAATGTGATGGGTGATTTGAGGACTTTTCTCCCTTCTACCTCTATCTGATCGAGGTTGCCGGTCTCTTTGTTGATGACATAGCTGAATCCTTGTCCACTGATCACGATTTGCTTGTCGTCTTCCTGTGTATTGATATTCTTTGACGCCAATGCCGGTACAGGGGCAGGGATATTCCATGAAGTGAGTTCAAGTTGATCCCACGCCACTTCATGGCCGGCCTTTGCCCACACTTCGTCTTTTTTCAATGTAGAGGTAATCGTGACACGATATTCCTTTCCTGCCACGATGGACGGCTTGTGATAGGGTATACGCACCACCTGCCGCTGCTGAGGAGATGTGGAGAATTGGATGTCACCCTCCTCCACAACTTGATTGTCGGCCATTAAAGCCCAGTGTGAGGCATATTGTGATAAATCGGTGAAAAACAGCCTATTTGTCACCTCCACCTCGCCTGTATCGGCATTAAGCAAACGAATGCTTACGGGTTGTGTGGTCCATTTCATTTGTTTCATCTCGGGCTGTACGGTGCGGTCGGGCCAGATGCTGCCGTAGGTTCGCATGTTGCCGCCTATGGTATAGAATGTGCCTTCATCTCCATTGCTGTCGAATGTGAGGTAGAGCACAGCCTCGTCGGCACGGCCCTCACCGTCAGCCAAGCACTTGTTGTAGATCGCCACGTTGTCCATCTCGGCATCAGCGGTATAGATTGTCTGAGGGTCTTGGGCATGATTGCCGGCAAAACGGCCGATGTTGATAGGATATGGGAAATTGCTCAGTACACCGCGCTCGCCTCCGCCGTTACCACGACGGTTGTTTTGAGGTTCGTTAGCCGCTATCGTCTCTGTGCCTTTCAGCTGGCCATCAATATAGAGTTTCATCTCCTTGCTGTCCCAAGAGGCAGTCACATGATGCCACTTACCTATCCAGTCGGCAGGCAGATCGACAGTGAGTGCATGTTTCACGCCAGAGTGAAGATAGAATTGCAATTTGTCATTTCCTTTTTGTACCACACCAAATTGCGTGTTGCCCTTCGTTATATAAGGAGCACCCTCATAGGTTCCGCTGAGTTTTCCAGGTTTGACATCGAAGCTGATTGTCAGTGCTTTCCCAGACAGCTCAACATTGTTGCTGCGATATACTTCCACCCACTCGTCGTGACCGTTGAGTCGCAGCACACCTTTTTCCACCTTGGCATTGCCCATGAGGTGAACAGGTGTGTGGTAGGGCGAGCTGTCGGTCAGGGGGCGGATACGGTCAGTGAGGCCGGGGTTGACAAAATCCCAAATGGCACCACCCATCAGTCGTGGATGTCGGCGTATGACAGCCCAGTATTCGTCTAATCCGCCACCACCATTTCCTGCTACCGACAAATATTCATCCATGAACGATGGGCGGGGATCTTCCGACTCAGGCACCATGGCTGTATTCATCTCCAACTCATAGGGAGTAGGGTAGCGTGGTCCGATAATATCTTCTCCTGGATGAGCGTATGCATTACCGCCATACATGAAATATCGTGTTGGGTCATACTTCTTTCCTTCTTTGACCACTTCTGTGATAATCGGTCCCTCTCCACTCTCATTGCCAGCACTCCAGAACAAGACGCAGGGGTGGTTGCGGTCACGAAGCACCAACTGGCGTACACGTTCCAAATACATCTGAAGAAACTTCTCGTCTTTCGAGATATATTCTGTAGCGTGAGCCTCGTCGCCTGTTTCGTCGATAATGAATAGGCCATACTCGTCGGCAAGTTCAAGATACTTGTTGACAGGAGGATAGTGTGAGGTGCGCACAGCATTGAAGTTGTATTGCTTCAGTATCTCCATATCCTTTCGTATGGTCTCTTCGTTCATGACATGCCCCAAGTCCGGGTGTTGCATATGAGTATTGGTGGCATTCACTTTGATGGGCTGTCCGTTGAGGTAGAACGTCTGATGCCTGATTTCCGTCTCCTTAAATCCCATCTTGCTGCTTATCTGTTGAATGACATTGCCCGACTCGTTGAGCAGTTCGAGCTTCAGTTGGTAGAGGATGGGGGTCTCACAAGTCCACTTGTCAGGGTTGGCTATATGCGATGAAAGTTCCAGCGATTTCTTTCCCTTGCCATTCATCGTGATACGATCGGAAAGCATCTCTTTCACTTGATTGCCTTTTGAATCAGTCAGCGTAGCACGCACTTTGTATGCATTGCTGGTGTCCTCATACTTCTTGATATCCACATTCACTTTGAGCAGGGCATCTTTGTATTGGTCGTCAAGATCAGTGGTGACAAACCAGTCAAACAGCCGGGTTTTAGGTGTGGCATAGAGTGTGACATCATCAAAAATGCCTGCTAAACGCCAATAGTCCTGCCCCTCCAGATAATAGCCGTCACTATATTTCACCACACATACTGCCAAGGTGTTTTTGCCAGGACGCACATAGGGTGTCACATCATATTCTGCGGGTTCCTGTCCACCTTCATTATATCCCACCTGCTGTCCGTTGATCCATACGAAAGAAGCACTTTGAGTCTTTTCCATTCGAAGGAATATTTGCTTCCCTTGCCATGTTTTCGGAAGGGTAAACGTTTTACGATAAGCTCCTGTCGGGTTGTATTCTCTGGGTACAAAGGGAGGGTTGGCCTTGAACGGAGCAGCCACATTGCGGAACAGAGGGTCACCGTAGCCCTCCATTTCCCAGTTGCTCGGGACACGGATGGAGCGCCACTTGCTATCCTTGAAGTTTGTCGCATAGAAATTCCGCGGCACTTCTTCTGGTGTGTTGGCAAAGAAAAACTGCCAGTTCCCATTGAGAGAGAGATGCTGTTCTGCCAGATAATAGGCATGTGCTTCCTCTTGATTCTCCTCAAAGACGGATGTGTTTTCTATATAATCATAAATGTGCTCTAAATACTGAGCGTTTATCTGTAACGAACATGCCGCAAACAGACAAAGTGTTAGTCTTTTGGTATTCACGTTTTTGTTATATTGAAAAGGATGGAACAATCATCTGCAAAGTTATTCAAAAAAACTGACATCAATAAGCTGGATGATTATTTTTTTTGTGATGGAATCTGTTGTTCTTATGTCGATTGCTTTTCTGTTAAATATTTCCAGTAACGGCGAGGCATGTCGTTGAGCTGTTTCCGGGGATTTAGGCGCTCACGGATACAGATTGCCTTGAAGTAGGTGCGCCAGAGGTCTTGCAACAGGTGGTCGTCGCTGCTGAGTATTTCGTCAGAGAGTTTTCCGTCGTCTAAGGAGAATGGAACAGATGACTCGTCCTCGAAAGTGATCTGAATGGGTGGTGACAGAGCATCGTAGTGAAAGCCATAATGACGATGGGCATCATAGATGAGCCACGGTTGGTCGTTGAAGCGGTCTTGGAAGTGATGAATGATCAAGGGTAACACATTTTGGTCGGGAGAGATGACAGCAAGGTAGGTGCCATCCTTTGCCTTCTGGAATCGTACGAATTGCATCATGCGGTGGGCTTCATGCATCACGCATCTAGCAATTTGTGTTACAGTCAGAACATCATGGTCAGCGAAGTTTCGTATGATTTCATGTCCCGAACGGAACACTTTGCACACGAGCATAAACAGCGGTTGCCATAGTTCAGCTTTTTCTGACAACAGACTGGTGGAAATCATCCGCATAGCCTGCTTTGGCAACTGTTTCTCCAGTCCCGTCCACACGCGTCGTGCCTTCTCATAGTCTGTGGTCACTTTATAGATACGCTCACAGAACAAAGGGAGCACATCGCCACCGGTCAGCAACAGCTCAGGTTCTTCTTTTAACAGGAAGGCATCAAATACGGCGGAGAACAGCCCATCCTTCGTCCCGTCAAACACATATACCGTCATTCCTCAAATTCCAGTTTCAGTTGCATTTCCTCAGCAGCTTGTTTGCGCTGTGCCTTCGATACGAGCAAAGGGCGCAAACGCTCAGGCCGCAGTTCATTAATGCCCACAATAGGTTGCGAGAATGTCGAGGTCAGTTCGCCGCATGTAATGAAATATTGAGCTTTTTTCATTACTACCCCCATCTTTTTAAGATGATATGAGGTCAGCCGCCCTGAACGTCGGGCGTTCACGATGAGCCATGCCGACTTGGTGCCGAGGCCAGGTATGCGTAGCAATTGTTCATAGTCAGCTTTGTTGATATCGATGGGGAAGTACTCTGGATGTCGCAGTGCCCAAGCCAGTTTAGGATCTATCTCCAAGTCGAGATGGGTATGGCGGTCGTCTACGATCTCATCTACGGTGAAGTGATAGAACCGCAATAGCCAGTCGGCTTGATACAGACGATTTTCACGTACGAGCGGAGGCTGTTTCAGAATAGGCAGGCGTGGGTCGTAAGTGTTGACGCTGACGTATCCAGAATAATATACACGTCGCATCTGGGCCTGTTGGTAGAGTGATGACGACATCTGGAGAATATCCCGATCGGTCTCGCTGGTTGCTCCGACAATCATCTGCGTTGATTGCCCTGCGGGGACAAAGCGTGGGGCGTGGTGGAATTTGCGGCGTTCCTCCTTGTTTTCCAAAATGCCTTGTTGGATGATTTGCATGGGCTGGAAAACGCTCTGATGGTCTTTTTCCGGTGCCAACAGTTTGAGCGATTCCTCCCGCGGTATCTCAATGTTCACGCTCATGCGGTCTGCCCAACGGCCTGCTTCGGCGAGCAACTCCTGTGATGCTCCAGGTATACTTTTCAGATGGATATAACCATTGAAACGATGTATCGTGCGCAGGTCACGGACAATGGCTACCAGCCGCTCCATCGTATAGTCGGGTGTGCGCACCACACCACTCGACAAGAACAATCCTTCGATGTAGTTGCGACGGTAGAATTCCATCGTGATTTCCTCCAATTCCGAAACGGAGAGTGTGGCTCGCCGGATGTCGTTTGAACGGCGGTTGATGCAGTATGCACAATCATATATGCAGTTATTGGTGAGCATCACTTTCAGAAGTGAGATACAGCGTCCGTCATCTGCAAATGAATGGCAGATGCCCACACCGCCCACGGTATTGCCCACCATGCCCTTTCGGCCATTTCGCACGGTGCCGCTCGACGAGCACGACACGTCGTACTTCGCTGACTCTGCGAGTATCCGCAGACGTTCCATCGTTTTTTCAGTCAGCATTTTTATTCTTTACAATAATTGTTATATCTTGTCTTTGTTAACATGTTTGATTACTCGGCATGGGTTTCCCACGGCCACACAGTCTGATGGAATGTCACGGACGACCACTGAGCCCGCACCAATGACACTTCTGTCACCGATTGTCACACCTGGGCAAATGGTTACATCTCCACCGATCCAACAGCGTTCACCGATTCTTACAGGACGGCACATCTCCCATTCATCACGATCATCGGCATCCAGCGGATGTTCTGCTGTATAGATATGAACACCTGGTGCTATCAGTGTCTTTCGCCCGATATAAACACCGCCACCATCAAGGATGATACAACCAAAATTGATAAACACCCCTTCACCTGCGAATATCAAATTGCCATAGTCACAATAGAATGGAGGTTCCACAAAAACATCTGGCGCAGAATTCGGAAGTATTTCGCGGGTGATGCTGGCCATTGTCTGTTCATGGTATTCGGTGATATTGAGTCTTCTGAGCAGTTTCTTCACCTCTCCACGCCATGCACGCATTTCTGGTGTATGGGCATCGTATGGTTCACCGTTCTGCATTCTTTTCAGTTCATCTTGAAGAGTAGAGCTTTTTTCCAATTCTTCTTTTCGTGTCATATCGTTTCGTCGTTTTACATATAATCAACAAAGATAGTAAAAAAAGACGAAACATCAAAGAAATCATACGCATAAGAAACTTTAGATTTATTGAATTCTGTCATCTTGCTAGCCATATGGAGAGTTTAACTATCCGTAGTTATTCTAAGTAAGTGCGGACACAATTAACAGCCCTCTCTAATGATTAATTTTTGTTAATATTCTAAATTTTTAGAAGATTTTGTTGAAAGTTCTAAAACTTTAGAATATCTTTGCGATGTAATTCTAAAAGTTTAGAAAATGAAAAGCAATAAACAACTAACCAAATCAGAAACCCAGATCATGAAAGCCTTGTGGGAGCTTCCCGATGGTCAGGGGTATTCATCAGAGATTATGGCAGGCCTTCCAGAGCCCAAGCCAGCACCAACAACGCTGCTCACTTTCCTGAAAATACTCAAGGAAAAAGGATTTGTGACCAGTGTGAAAAAGGGTAAGGCAAATCTTTTCACCGCTATTGTAAAACGCGAGGACTACATGCGCCATTATATGGAAGATGTGAAAAACACTTTTTTTAGTGGTTCCTTTACATCACTCGTTTCTTTTTTTGCTAAAGAAGAGAATTTGAGTGACAAGGAGATCAGTGACATCATCGATATCATTAATCGTCAAAAATCATAATCAGATGGTGGACGTAAGTTGGTGCCTTCACCCTTTGGAGGGAATTCTATTGGCAGGCGTCATGTTTGCACTCTATTATTGGGTCATCCGTCTGCGATGTCGTGCCCGTATGGCGCAATTATTTATTTTTGTTGCCATATTGGCAGTTACGCTTTGCACGTTTACCACGCTATCTGTAAGGGTTGAAACCGATCATTCTTCATACGTCAATCAAGTCATCACTCAGATTACGCCTCCTCAGCCTTCTGCAATGGGCGCAGCGATCGACAATCCAATGATGCAAGATGTATCCCCTTCACCAAAGTTCTCTCAGAAAGACATACCCTTCTTACAACTTCGTCATCTTTTGATATGGTTTTACATATTCGGTGTCGTGGCTGTGATGATAGGCTTTATCTTGCAAATTATATGGTATGGACGCATGCGCAAGAAGAGCACCCTTAAAAGAGAGGATGGGGGAGTGGAGGTTTTTATTGCACCTTGCAGCACACCCTTTTCGTTTTTCAATAGCGTGTTCTTACCTTCTGAACTCGATGGTGATGTGAGGCAGTTTGCCCTGATACATGAAAAATGCCATATCCGCCACCATCATTTTTTCAAATTGTGTATGACGCTGTTGCTGGTTGCGCTTCATTGGTTCAACCCTTTCATGTGGATGTTTTTCAGTGAAATGAAAATGCAGCAGGAACTGGAAGTAGACATGGATGT
>CADCQC010000111.1 GCA_902803455.1 uncultured Prevotellaceae bacterium | reverse complement strand
TTTCGATCCCGAGACCATGTCATTCGGACCGCGTGAGCTGGTCTTCGATGCTGCAGCTGTCGGACAAAGTGCTGTCTTGCCGCGTATCTCTCCCAGCGGACGGTTCTTGCTCTTCTCCAGCGGCGAATACGGCTATTTCCATATCTGGCACCATGATGCTGATTTGTGGATGATGGACCTGAAGAGCGGAGAGGCGAGGAAAATGGATGAGTGGAATTCACCCGACACCGAGAGCTATCACTCCTGGTCGAGCAATGGACGATGGGTGATCTTCAGCAGCCGTCGTGACGACGGGGCTTTCACACGGCCGTTCATCGCACATATCGATGCGGAGGGCCATGGCACCAAACCTTTTGAACTGCCTTCTGCCGATGCCGATTATCATAGGCAATTTATGCGCAGCTACAACATCCCGGAGTTCATGCGCGGACCTGTCACGATTCGTCCACAAGAATTCGCAGATGTGCTGAAGGGTGACGCCGTTGAGGTGAAGTACGTCAAGCAGTTGAAATGAGGATGTTCTGCTCACCTGCATACCAAGGCGAACCCACCAGCTTGTCATCAGTACCCATCTCGTAGAACATACGGGAAAAGAGCACCAAACAGCGTTTTTACTT
Organism: uncultured Prevotellaceae bacterium; assembly: GCA_902803455.1. GTDB lineage: Bacteria > Bacteroidota > Bacteroidia > Bacteroidales > Bacteroidaceae > Prevotella. Next base: position 4,536 of record CADCQC010000111.1, on the reverse strand, counting down.
GTTTTTCACCTTTTTTGAACGCTGGCTTTTGTTCTTTTTTCTCGGGTTGGACTAATTTTGTGCAAGCTAAAACATACTCAGCAGATTGCTGAGTATGAACATCGGTAATGACATGCGTCATCATAAAAATGGATTAAACCCAAATTTGAACAATGAAAAAAAGAAGCTCTATTCTTTGGACTATCTTGCTGTGCTTGGCGGGCCCTGTATTCGCTCAAGACAGTAAACAACAAAAATCGTTCGCTGAGTCGATTGCGGCACCTGCCGACAATATCAGAGTGACCAGACGACCTGCTTTGGAGGATCGCCTGTTCTCCTCTGAATCCATCGAGAAGAAAATCAAAGAGGTGAAAAAACTGCTCAAGGATGCACCTTATCTGGCGTGGATGTTTGAGAATTGTTTCCCTAATACGCTGGACACGACCGTGCACTACAGTCTGACAGAAGATGGCGATGACGATACTTTTGTGTATACAGGTGACATCCATGCCATGTGGCTGAGAGATTCTGGTGCACAGGTGTGGCCGTATGTGCAGTTTGCCAAAAAAGACGAGAAAATACGCCGTATGGTAAGGGGCACCATCCTGAGGCAATTGAAATGCATCTGTCTGGATCCCTACGCCAATGCTTTCAACTTCGGACCTACGGGAAGTGAATGGAGGTCAGACATTACTGACATGAACCCTAATTTGCATGAAAGGAAATATGAGATTGATTCGCTATGCTATCCCATCCGTCTGGCATATTATTATTGGCAGGTGACTGGAGATTCCTCTATTTTTGGTGACCTGTGGCGGGAGGCGGTGGCCAAAATATTGAAGACTTTCCGTGAGCAGCAGCGAAAGGAGAATAAAGGGCCTTATCGGTTCATGCGCAAGACAGAAAGACAATACGACACCGTGTGCAACGATGGGTATGGAAACCCTGTCAAGCCAGTGGGATTGATTGCTTCCGTTTTCCGACCGTCCGATGATGCGACAGTCTTCCTCTATCTCATACCTTCCAATTTCTTCGCTGTCACTTCATTGCGGAAAATAGCGGAGATATTGACAACCGTCAACCACGATGCTGCTGCGGCGCAGGATTATGCCAGATTGGCCGACGAGGTGGAAACGGCGCTGAGAAAATATGCCATCCACAACCATCCGAAATATGGCAAAATCTATGCTTTTGAGGTCGATGGATTCGGCAACCAACTGTTGATGGATGATGCCAACGTACCAAGCCTTCTCGCCATGGCATATCTTGGAGATGTGGATATCAATGATCCCATTTATCAGAACACCCGACGCTTTGTATGGAGTGAGGATAATCCTTATTTCTTCCGCGGAAAACAGGGCGAGGGGATCGGTGGGCCACATATAGGGCACGACATGGTGTGGCCTATGTCTATCATGATGAGGGCGTTCACCAGCCAGGATGACGATGAGATAACCAAATGCATGCAGATGTTGATCGATACCGACAACGGTACCGGTTTCATGCATGAGTCGTTCCATAAAGATAACGCTGCCAAATACACCCGTTCATGGTTCGCATGGCAGAACACACTCTTCGGCGAGCTGATCCTCAAACTGATTGATGAGGGGAAAACAGACTTGCTGAAGAAAATCCAGAAAAACAGCTGAGGCAATGTTGAAGCAATGGTGAACTGAGGATTATTTTACCTCGTTCACCAATTCTTTGCCGTCTTCGAAATCCTTGATGTTCTGGAGGGTTGTCAGAGCGATATTACGGGTTGCCTCGCGTGTGAAGAAAGCTTGATGAGAGGTCACGATGACGTTGGGCATCATCAGTAGCAGAGCCAGCTTGTCGTCATCAATCATACGGTCTGAACGGTCCTCATAGAAGTAATCAGCTTCTTCCTCATATACATCCAGCGCTGCCGAACCTACTTGGTGAGAACGAAGGCCGTTGATGAGATCTTCTGTCTTGATGAGCTTTCCGCGACCAGTGTTGATAATCATGACACCATATTTCATCTTTGTGATGCTGTCACTGTTGATGATGAATTTCGTACCCTCTGTCAGCGGACAGTGAAGAGAGATGATGTCAGAACCTTCGTATAGTTCGTCAAGTGTCACCATCTTCACATCGTACTCCTTGGCAAATGCCTCATCTGGATACAGATCATAGGCCAGAATGTTCATGCCGAAGCCGCGCAGAATCTTGATCAGTTCCTTGGCGATACGGCCCATGCCGATGATGCCGGCTGTCTTGCCGTACATGTCGAAGCCCATGAGGCCGCCAAGACGGAAATTACCTTCGCGGGTGCGATAGACTGAACGGTAAACCTTACGGTTGAGGGCGAGCATGAGGGTGACGGCATATTCGGCCACGGCGTGGGGAGAATATGCGGGTACGCGAACCACACGGATTCCATGCTTCTGTGCGGCACGGATGTCTACATTGTTAAAACCTGCGCAGCGGAGGGCTATAAGCTGCACACCATACTCTTTCATACGCTCTATGACACGCTCATCACATTCTGCATTGACAAAAATGCAAACAATGGTTGCGTCGCGTGTCAGGGAGACGGTGTTCATGCTAAGACGCTCCTTAAAAAACTGGATTTCATAACCAAAATCGTTATTTACCTTGCCAAAAGTCTCACGGTCGTAACTCTTCGCATCGAAAAAAGCAATTGTTGTAGCCATAGTCTTGATTCGTTTGATGGGTATTCTTGTGTTTTTACTCTATTGTTGCAAAGATAATGCTTTTGAACGATATATTGAAATAATATGCGACTTCTTATGGCATTATTTGTGAATTATTAGGTTTTGGGGGCGATATCCATATGCTGTTCTATCCTGAAACCTTTTGAAAAACGTTAAATCTGACTGAAAAATATGCCTTTTGTCAAAAAATGTGTAACTTAGCGGCGAAAGTGCCGAACCGTAGCAGCAAAATCGAATTTGTGGATTTCTCAACGGTGCTTTTGCATGGCTTATCGATCCAATAACATACAATGGCATGAATATCAAATTACATACGCCCAAGAGCCTGAAAACTGGCAGCGGAATGGCTACGACCAAACAGTTTATGCTGTCACTACTTGCCACAACCGTATCAATCGTGCTCACTTTCGGTACGGCGGCGGTGATCGACAACAACAAAAAGCAAAATGAGAAGCGAGAGATTGTGATGATGGTCATGTATGACATGTATAACTCGCTGAAATCGGCTGAAGTTGCCGACTCGAATATTCATCAGTTGATGAACTTTCAGCTGCAGATGGCAGAAGATACAACGAAGTTCGAAAAGCTACAGTACCAATTCGTGCAATTGCTGCCGAATTTTACTTACACTGAGACAACAGAACGTATTTTCTCGTCGAATATCGAAACCATCAATACGATAGGTAATGTGATCTTTACTGAGAATGTGGCAAAATTCTATCAGAATCGCAAGTATTACAAAGAGATTGTTTGTGATTCTATAAACCATATCTCGTCTAATGAACTTTCTCGCTTCAACTTAAAGAATATCCTTCAACTTGAGTTGATGACTTTTGGCCTGATCAGTGGTTCTGTATTATATGATATGCAACACTTGTTCGCGCTGTGCAAACAGATGATGGACGTCACCGATGATGAGATTGATGCATATCGGAGAGAAAGAGTGCATTTGGAAGAAACGTTGACTAATAAAGAAGAATCGGTAGACCAACTCAATAATGAGATCATACAACTTCAAAGAAAGATAGACGAAGCTAAAGAGAAATTAAAATATTAATACTACTTATATGAAAAGACTTACTATTGCATTATTTGCCATTATTGCAGCTATATTAACCACTCATGGACAGACATCAGAACAGATGGTGCCTGTTGATACCGCTATTCGTCAGGGGGTTCTGCCTAATGGCATGACGTATTATGTGCGTAAGGCTGTGAGCAAGAAACATATCGGTGAGTTCCGACTGATACAACGGACGGGCTCTCTGGTTGAAAATGACGATGAACTGGGATTGGCGCATTTCCTTGAACACATGATGTTTAAGGGCACGAAGCATTATCCTGGCAATACTATCATCGATTTCTTGCGAAGCATAGGCGTGGCTTTCGGTCCTGATGTCAATGCACGCACATCATTCGAGAACACCCAGTATATCCTTTCTGCTGTACCTCTTACAGGGGAAAGTCGCATAGACAGTTGTCTGATGATTCTGCGTGATTGGAGTGCGGACGCTATCATCGACGCTGCTGCACTAAATGCTGAGCGCAACGTGATCGTTGAGGAATGGCGCGTGCGTTCTATGGGAGATGAGGGAATGAAATTGTTTAAGGAGCGTAATGCCGGCACGAAGTATGCGGAGCGCAATCCTATAGGTAGCATGGATGTGATCAATACATGCACCGCCGAACAGATGCGGGCTTTCTACAAGCGTTGGTATCAACCGCAGAACCAGTGTGTCATTGCATGTGGAGACTTCGATCCCGACCTTATCGTGAGAAAAATAGAAAAACTCTTCGGCGACCTGAAGAAAGGAAACACCACGGTGCCGGAGTTTACCCTGCCTACTGCAGCAGACCA
>CADCQC010000110.1 GCA_902803455.1 uncultured Prevotellaceae bacterium | reverse complement strand
TTTTTTTGCCTGTTACTCAGATTGTCGCTAATTGGTTGACATAACGGATAAGCATTTTCAGGTGCCTTTTTGTGACAACTTGTAAAGAAGAAAAAAGGAAATCATCCTGAAATGTTGTGAGTGAGAAAAAGTATTCGTATATTTGCATATTATGGCAAAACAACAGTCTTCTGTAAGGGAACGTCAGCGCACCGACCTGCGTGAGCCCAAGCGTTATAAAGTTTATATCCACAATGATGACTTCACCACGATGGAGTTTGTCGTGAAAATACTGATAGAGGTGTTTTTCAAGAGTCCGGAGGAGGCAGAAACGCTCATGCTTCAGGTGCACCACAGCGACAAGGCGCTTGTGGGGGTCTACAGTTATGATATCGCCGTCTCCAAGGTGCGTCGGGCCACTCAGATGGCCCGTGATGCCGGTTTCCCGCTTCGTCTCACTTATTTACCTGATTGACCTATGCCAGAGTTATTATATACCGAAAGAGCAGAAAGGGTGCTCAATTTGACGTTACGTACCTGTAATAAATATCGCCATGAGTTCATCATGCCCGAACATTTTCTGATGGCTTTATTTGGCGAACAACCATTTGTGAATACTGTGGCAGACTATGGGGAGGATGCCCTTCAAAAATTGAACGATGATCTGAGGGCCTATCTTCAGAGTTTGGAGACCGTACCTGGTCAGGATCCTTATCAACCGGTGTTGTCGGCTCAGATGGAGCAGATGATGAAAATTGCGGCGCAGCAGGTGGTCAATTCAAGTGCTGAGCGCATTGATGTGCCGCATATGGTCAGTGCTTTGTTGACACTCGAGGATTCACAGGCATGTTATTTTTTGGAGAAGGCTGTTGGAGGCGTTAACTTTACCGCTGATTTCATGTGTGAGCTTCTCGTCTCCTACGATGCACTCGGCGATTCGCAAGACGCCACCGACGGCGAAGAGCCACGGCAAGAGGACATCTGGCGCACACAGGTGGTATGTCTCAATGACACCATCGCACAGCACAATCCCCTTATCGGAAGGGAGAAAGAGTTGGAGCGTACCATGCAGGTGCTTTGCAGGAAGGATAAGAACAATCCTTTGCATGTAGGCGAGCCGGGAGTGGGAAAGACAGCCATCGTCTATGGCCTGGCTGCCCTGATTGAGGCGGGGAAGGTACCGCCAAGACTCGCTGGCAGCCGCATCTACCAGCTCGATCTGGGCACACTGCTGGCTGGTACGCAGTTCAGAGGTGATTTCGAGAAACGCATCAAGATGATCATGGACGGAGTGCTCAAGGAGGGCAACGCCATTGTCTATATCGATGAGATACACAACCTGGTAGGGGCAGGGCGCACCGGAGATGGGTCAATGGATGCCTCCAACATGCTCAAGCCTTATCTCGATTCCGGTGATGTGCGCTTCATCGGTTCCACCACCTATGAGGAGTTCAACCGGTTTTTCTCCAAGAGCAAAGGGATCGTGCGCCGTTTCCAACAAATTGATATTGAGGAACCTTCAGTAGAGGAGACCGTGCGCATCATCATGGGCTTGAAGGAAAAATATGAGGCATTCCATCAGGTCACCTATCCTGAGGAGGTCATCACTTATGCGGTGGCCGCCAGTGCCAAACATATCAACGACCGCTTCTTGCCCGATAAGGCCATCGACCTCCTCGATGAGGCTGGTGCCTACCGTGAGATCCATGAGGCCGCCGATGGCAGTCGGGTGGTGGATAAGCAACTCGTGTCGGAGATTCTGTCAAAGGTATGCAAGGTGGATGCCATGGCGATGAAGAGCGATGACAACAGCGGTCTGGAGACCTTGCATGAACGCGTCTCTGGAAGTATCTATGGCCAGGATGAGGCTGTCCGTCAGGTGGTGGAGGCTATACAGATGGCGAAGGCTGGACTGCTGGAAGATGACAAACCATTGGCTTCGCTGCTCTTTGTCGGCCCGACGGGAGTGGGAAAGACTGAGGTGGCCAAGGTGCTCGCGCGCGAGATGGGTGTGCCCCTTGTGAGGTTCGACATGAGCGAATATACAGAAAAGCACACTGTGGCGAAACTGATCGGTTCGCCTGCAGGATATGTCGGCTATGAAGATGGAGGACTGCTGACAGACGCTATCCGCAAGACACCCAACTGTGTGTTGTTGCTCGATGAGATCGAGAAAGCCCATCCCGATATCTATAATATCCTGCTGCAGGTGATGGACTATGCCCGGCTTACCGACAACAAAGGGCGGAAGGCTGATTTCAGGAATGTGGTGCTCATCATGACATCGAATGCTGGGGCACAGTATGCTTCGCAGGCCTCAGTGGGCTTCGGTGCGAGGGTACCGGCAGGCGAGGCAATGATGCGTCAGGTGAAGCGCACGTTTAAACCAGAGTTCATCAACCGTCTTTCGGCCACCGTTGTCTTCAACGACATGGACCGTGTGATGGCCGGCATGATTCTCGACAAGAAACTGCGTGAACTGCATGAGCGGTTGTCTGCACGCCATGTGACCCTGCAACTCACCGACGAGGCCCGTCAGTGGTTGCTGGATAAGGGATTCACGTTGGAATATGGTGCGCGCGAACTCGACCGCGTCATTGCTCATGAGGTGAAACCCTTGCTGATGAGGGAAATCCTCTTCGGCCGTCTGACCAACGGAGGCGAGGTCACCTTGTCCGTAGAGGGCGACCACTTGGCTTTGTCGTGGAAGGCTTGAGGATGCCTGCCTTTCCTCTTTTTATTGTCCGCCCAACCGGTCGAAATAAGTGATGACTTCTTCCCAGGTTTTGAAGGCATCGCTGCCCAGTTCGATCACCGTGCCCATGAAATTGTCGCATGGCAGGGTGTCGATCAGGTAGTCGCCCAACAGCAGTTGTTTGTGGCTGGCGAAGACCACATGATCGTAGGCAGGAGCGTCAAAAGCGTTCTCCATCCATGTGATGGTGTCGGCCATCGTCGAACGGGCATTGAAGTCGGAAGGCGCTACCAGATAGACATTGTAGTTTTCCAACAGCCTGCGGAACGCCTTCTGCACGCTACTTCTCGGTTTTCCCCATGCATCGGTGGCCGCTGCAGCGGTGATGAGGACCACAGGGCGCTGACGGCCTTCCTGCAGGTCATCGATCCAACGGATCACGGGCATCACGGCGTGCATGTAGGAACGGTCGTCCATGCGGTGCTCGCCATGGAAATGGATGGCGGTGGGGTAGTGCTCACGAAAGAGGTCAAACGTGTTGACGGTCGTATCCCGGTCGCCGAAAAGTCCCCATACCCGTTGACGCTCCTCATCGTTGACCCCACTGAAGCAGCCTTCAGAGATGCGCTTATATTCCTTCACCAGATTGTTGTCAACAAAGAATTTCTGCACACCATCCTTGCGGGGATTCTGGAAGGTCTGTGCACCGGTAAGTCCGTGTTCTGTCATCGTCTCACCGATCTTGAAGGCAGGATTGATGACGATGCGGTCGTAGCCATAGAGCATCTCCGTGTACATGCCGCCCATGGAAGTGCCGAGAATGAGGTCGGGCTGTTCTTCATCGCAAAGTCGGTGAAGCAGGTCGAGTGCCTCTTGGGGATGGAGTGGCATGTCCTCGGCGATAATGGTGGCGTTGCAAAGCACGTTGCGGAGCCGGGTGACGGTTCCTGACTGGGCCGACGAGCCAAATCCATGCACATACATCACTTTTTTTCCGGCCATCAGGTCAGGAAATTGTTTGACAAACGGATTTTCCATAGTTGAGTGTATTGGGTTGAGGATAATGTCTGATAAATGATGAAATCATCTTTTGTGCGGCAAAAATAATATATTCTCTCTGCATTCGCAAGTGGACGCTTTATTTTGTGAATGATAATCATAGGTTGACGGGTATTTTTTTGAGGATAGACCATGAAAAATCGGATATTTTTTGTAAGTTTGCAGTCAATATGACGCAAAATCTACTAACCGAATGAGAAAGACTACTTTTTTGATGATCTTGTTGGGCTGCATGCTGCTGTGGCCAGGCATGAGTTACGCTGCTGCTAAATCCAAGAAGAAGGTACAGAGCGACCGTGAATACTGGACTTCTCAGGCCTATAAGATGGCACAGCCGGTGCTGGAGAACATGGCTAAGGGCGAGTTGCAGAAAAACATGCTCACCGAGTATAGTCCCAGTTTTGACAACCGTAACCGGAAGGTGGTCTTCATGGAGACCTTTGGTCGTCTGATGGCAGGTATCGCCCCATGGCTGACGCTGCCCGATGATGACACGGCAGAAGGGGTGATGCGCAAGCAGTTGCGGGAATGGGCCTTGGCCAGTTACAAGAATGCTGTCGACCCCGCTTCACCAGACTATCTGCTGTGGAGTGGCGCCGGACAAGCCCTGGTCGACGCCGCCTACATCGCTGAGAGTTTCCTGCGGGCATACGACCAGTTGTGGCTGCCGCTCGATGAGGTGACCAAACAGCGTTATATCAAGGAGTTTACAGGACTTCGTGGGGTGGATCCACCCTATACCAACTGGTTTCTGTTTTCATCTATCATCGAGAGTTTTCTGGCCAAGAGCGGCGCACCCTATGATGAATTCCGCGTCAATACGGCTTGCCGGAAGGTGGAAGAGTGGTATGTGGGTGACGGCTGGTATGCCGACGGGCCGGTGTTCGCTTTCGATTACTACACCAGTTATGTCTTCCATGCCATGTATCTCGAGACTCTTCAAGCCATGGTCGACGCAAAGGCCAATACTCGCATCGACTACCGCAAGTATTATGACCGTGCGCTGAAGAGGGCACAGAAATTCTCCGTCATCCTTGAGCGTTTCATCTCTCCCGAAGGCACTTTCCCTGTCATCGGCCGCAGCACGCCTTATCGGTTGGCTGCCATGCAGCCGCTGGCACTGATGGCCTGGTGGCAGACCCTCCCCGGGGAACTGTCCAACGGACAGGTGCGGGCCGCACTCACCAAGGTGATGCACCGGATGTATGACATCCAGGACAATTACAACAGCGGTGGCTACCTCACCATCGGCTTTTGCGGTTCTCAGCCCGCCACCGCCGACTGGTAGACCAACAATGGCAACCTCTATATCACCTCTGTGGCCTTCCTGCCACTTGGATTGCCGGCAGACCATTCGTTCTGGACGGCCGCCGAAGAGCCGTGGACACAGGTGAAAGCGTGGGGTGGACAAGCCTTCCCCAAAGATCACCGGTGGGCAGATGGCCCCAAGACTCCCGACAAATGGTGATGCCTCTTTGATATCCCTCATCCTTCATATCTAACCCTTCTTACACGATGAAAAAGACTTTGATGATAGCCGTTTTGGCGCTCTTTTCAACCATGGCCATGGGCTCTCATAATCTGAAAGCCCGAAAGGTGCTTGCCATCATCGACAAGGTGAACACCTACTGGCAAACCAACAATCCTGCAGAAGTGAGGTCTTTCTGGGACAACGCTGCTTATCATACCGGCAATATGGAGGCTTATTTCCTGACCGGAGAGCCTCGCTATCTTAACTATTCCCTGCAGTGGGCAGAGCACAATCAATGGATGGGTGCCACCGAGAGTGACCCCACACTGTGGGAATACAAAACGTATGGTGAAGACCAGCGCCATGTGCTTTTCGGTGACTGGCAGATCTGTTTTCAAACCTATATCGACCTCTACTGGATAGCCATGGGAAAATATGTGCCGCCCGCCATTGGCATGAAACGATTGCCCATGCACGACAATCCGGCAATACGCATCATGCGGGCGAAAGAGGTGATGCAGTTTGAGGCGTATTCCAAAGCCAATGACTATTGGTGGTGGGCCGATGCCCTCTATATGGTCATGCCGGTGATGACGAAGATGTACAAACTCACGGGTGATGTCCGCTACCTCGACAAACTCTATGAGAATCTGCTCTATTGTGACAGTATCATGCTCGATGCTGAGACAGGCCTCTATTTCCGTGATGGTAAGTATGTCTATCCCAAGCATAAGACAGAGAGCGGTAAGAAAGACTTTTGGGCCCGTGGTGACGGATGGGTGCTCGCCGGTCTGGCCAAGGTGCTGCA
>CADCQC010000109.1 GCA_902803455.1 uncultured Prevotellaceae bacterium | reverse complement strand
TTTTTCTCTGTCGGCCACGAACTGTCCTTGTAGATATTGGTCAAACTGAAATGATAACGGGCATCGAGTACCACATTGAGATATTCATACGAGAACCCTATGGGAATAGAGACATCCACGGAGCGCATGACCGATTTCTGGTCTATCTCCAAGTCCTCCGTTTTCCCATATTCTTTTGTGCCATCATCAAGATTCTTGATGGGTGTGAGAGAGTAAGAGAAATCCGACTTCACAAGGAATCCCAACTGGATACCTGCCTTCAGGGCCAGTCCCTCTGATATATACTGGTTGACGGTGAGGGGACACTGGATATAATCCAACCTGGAGCGGACATCACTCAAGCCATCAGAAATACTATTTTGGTCGCCAATCGCAAAATCCGAGTATCGGCATCCTTGCTGTACGTAGCCTACACCAACAGAAACACTTGTCGTGGGCAGCATTTGGTATTCCGCTTCCACACCCCCCATGAAACGGGCGTTGTATTTTCCTTTGGCTGGAACTTGCGCGTTTCCATAATAGATCTCCTCGCCCGACAAATTTGCCAGACTTACGCCGATTTTCGGTATCAGTGAGATGGTTCCCACATGGTCCTGGCCTTTCGTCACTGATGAGACGAACAAGGCCATGATGATCAAAACAAAATATTTCTTCATGTGTGCCTTTTTCTTAAAAAACGCTCTCCCATAATAATTATTATCTGATATGATGGAAAAATTGAAAAACACAAAATAACAAGGAAAACGAGCTACTATATGGAGAGTGCCAAAATGAACTACGAAATGGAGAGCACCGAATGATCACCCTTCTAATAACCAAGGGGGGGGTAAGCCATGAAATATGGCATACCCCCCATCAAGGATTATTGTGAAAAAAAAGAACTTACTTCATCAGTGCATTGTAGATATCAGGCTCAGTCCACTCAAGTTCTTCTCTGTCGAAAAGCCCCATCCACCAAAGTGCGGTGGTATTGTATTGCTCAAGCTTTTTCTTCATATACTGAGCATACTTCACACGTTCTGACATGGCAGCATGCTTGCCGATGGCACCAAACTCACCCAAGATGAAGGGAACGCCCAACTCGCCTGAGAAGCGGTTTTCAAGACGGGTGAACATCTCATCGATTTCCTGCTGACATGTATTGTCGAAGATGTAGATATACCACTGTTGGGAGTCTTTGTCATTGGTGTCGTTACAGAACCAATAGGGATCATAACTGTGAACGGATGCCAGGATATGGTTGGGATGCTTGTCGACAGGAATTTCCATTCCAGCCAGTTTTGCTGCCGTACTTCCAGCTCCGTAAGGATTGCAGATGAGGTTGCGGTATTCATTCTTGCCACCCGATGCTCTCACGACGTTGACAAAGTCTTGTTCCAGTTGATTGACAGCGGTATAGCATGACTTGTCGGCGGGATCTCCCCACTCACCACTTGCGCTGAGGATCTCATTGAAAGCCTCGAAGATCAGTCTGTCGTCATAGTCGCGGAATCTCTCTGCGATCTGTTCCCAGATTTTCTTGAATTTGGCGCTGATCTCCGGATAATTCTCCAAATCAGCCCTAAGCCAACTATTCTCGGCATCTCCCGAGTCGTGTTGCACATTGAGGATGCAGTAACATCCGGCATTGAGCACCATATTCACCACTTCTTCTACGCGGTTCATCCATGCTTTGCTAATGACGTTGTCTTCATTGCAATGGATGCCCCAAGTCACCGGCACACGGATAGTCTTAAAGCCACCCTCGGCAATAAAGTCGATGATTTCCTGTGTTGTCTCGGGCTGTCCCCATTGTGTCTCAAAGTCAATCGGATCTTTTCCTTCAGGATTCCACCATGACCCGATCGGGTTGGAGTCGAGCGTGTTGCCCAGATTGTAGCCCAGGCCCATTCTCTCGACAAGTGTGAATACGCTCATGAAAGGATCGTTGGGGTCGGTACCCGTACCGTTTTGGTTGATGGTGAGGGTCTTGACAACAGCCCCCGACTTCACGGTGAGGGTGGCAGAGCGCTTCTCGCCCTCATTTTTGAGTACGTTCAGTTTGGTGTAAGACCGCTTGTTGGTATATCCATATCCGGCATGCACCGCCAATTTGCACCATGTGGTATCGCTGAGTTCAGCTGTCCATGAGCCATCCGCGCTGATGCCGATAATGGTTGAGCCCCGCCCCATGGAGAAGGACAGTTCG
>CADCQC010000108.1 GCA_902803455.1 uncultured Prevotellaceae bacterium | reverse complement strand
CACAAAAAAGAAATTTGAGTATGGTTACTGCACTTGTATCGATTCTTGGAATCATTTTTATCTTAGTGATTATTATTTTGCTGTATATATATCAAACACAGCGCAAGTTGGTCAATCTCGATGAGTTGTGCAAGAACGCCATGAGCCAGATTTCCGTGCAGCTCAATTCCCGTTGGGATGCGTTGCTTGCCCTGGCAAAAATGGCGTCAAAGTATACAAAACATGAGTCTGAAACCTTGATCAAGGTCATCACCGCACGCCGCCAGACTCCTACTGAGACAGCAGAGGACGTGACGAAGCAGCAGGGTGAGTTGACACAAATCATGGGCCGCTTGATGGCTATTGGTGAGGCTTATCCTGAATTGAAGGCCAGTGACCTTTTCGACAAGACGATGGACAGCATCAACTCTTATGAGGAGAATGTCCGTATGAGCCGTATGGTTTACAATGACACCGCGACAAAGATGAACCGTATGGTGCGCATGTGGCCATCATCATTTGTGGCTTCTATGCTGAATTTCCGTGAGAAGGCTTATCTGACCGTCGATGAGGAAAAGAAAAACAGTTATCCCAACATTGATGAGGCTTTCAATTAAATCTTTAATTGTTGTCTTGCTCCTGCTGGCTGCCATGCCGATGGCTGCCGGTCCGGTGTTGCGTCAACTCCATATTTATGTGGAGCTGCTCGACAATGGCGATGCCCGTATTACCGAGGAACGTACCATGTCGATAGACAATGAAGGTACTGAAGGCTATATTGTGATAGGCAATCTGAACGGCAGTAAAATCAGGGACTTCGCTGTCAGCGACGAGAAAGGAAGAGACTACATCATGGAGGGTGCTTGGGATATCAAGCGCTCTCGGATGGAGAAGGCCAGGCGTTGTGGTATTGTGACCAAGGACAATGGTTATGAACTGTGCTGGGGCTTGGGTAACAGTGGCGACAGGGTATATATCATCCGTTACACGGTGACGGGACTGGTGCGCAGTTACAAGAACAGTGATGGTTTCAATTTCATGTTTTTGGCCCGTGATGTCAAACCATCCCCGAAGGATGCGAAAATCACGATCTCCTCTCCTGATCTTGCCAAGGGGTTCCCACCAGATTCCATCAAGATCTGGAGTTTCGGTTATCCAGGCCGTATCGACAAGGTGGATGGTGAGGTAGAGGCTTACTCAAGTGCTGCTTTGTCGCCAAACCACTACATGACAGTGATGATGGAACTGGAGAAAGGCGTGTTGCATCCCGTAATGACGGAGAATAAGGACTTCAAGGAGGTGCGTGAGCGTGCTTTTGAGGGAAGTGACTACGAGGAACCGTCATGGTGGAGCAAGGCGTGGCATCAATTGACGCATGATACGGAGAGTCTGTTTGGTTCACTCTTTTTGGTCGGTTTTTTAGGCTTCGCCGGTTGGGGGGGGTATCGTAAACGGAAAACCCGCAAGGAGTTGCTTAAAGATATCGAATGGTATCGTGATATTCCTTGCAACGGAGATCTTTTGCGTGCCAACGGTTTCATGAAGACCTTACTGTCTTCCAGTAACGACAATCTCATCAGTGCCATGGTGCTGCGGCTCATCCGCACATCAGCCCTGCGCATCGAAGAACATTTTGTGGAGGCTACAGGTCTGAAGCGGCTGACAGGTAATAAGGGAGAGGTGCAGCAGTGCATCGTCATTGGTGATTTTAATCCCAGAAACCGGCTTATCAATTCGGCTCCTATACAGAAACTCTATGAAATGTTCAAGGAGGCAGCGGGTTCTGACAGAATCCTTCAACCCAAGGAGTTGAAGAAATGGATGAAAGCCAACGAGATTGAGGTGATGGAGTTTTTGAAATTGTTGGATAAGAACGTGTCGTTAAAGGAATGCAAGGCAAATGCCGAAGAGGTGAGACAAGTCTTCGGACTGAAGATGTTTCTCAGCGATTTTACCTTGGCCAACGAGCGTCATCTGTCTGAAGTGGCCCTGTGGAATGATTATCTGATCTATGCCACCTTATTTGGCATTGCCGATCAGGTGAAAAATGATATGCAAAAGCTCAATCCGGAGTATTTGAAGATGAGCGAGATCACGCGCAATATGATGGACGACAGGGTTGTGCCGATGCTGATGGCCACGACATGTAGCAGCATCTCTTCTGTGAAGAGCAGTCTTGACCGCAATTCCGGTGGAGGTGGATTCTCATCAATCGGCGGCGGCGGCGGCAGTTCTGGCGGCGGTTCCGGCGGCGGCGTGAGATAAATAATATAAAATGTAAACATTTTTAAAAAAAGTGGCTTTCCTTCTTTGGATATGCCACTTTTTTAATTATATTTGCAAAAATTAATTTTTTAAAAGGGAATCTAATATTGATCAGCAAGTATGTAGTTCTCCTTTTTACATTTTTCTACTTGAAACAAAACATTGTTAGTTTTAAACCTATCAAACGCAATAAACTATGAAGTTTCCATTTCGATTCATGCTGCTCACTGTAGCAATGATGCTGTTTGGTTACAGCGCAAGGGCTGGCAGCATCAATGAAGAACAAGCCAAAGTGAAAGCAAGCAGTTTCTTACAGACACGGCACAAATCGCCTATCGGTAAGCGTCTTTCACCAGCTCGCATGCCGATAGAGTTGCACAGCACACCGACAGGTAAGAAGGCTCTCTATGTGTTTAACGTGGGAGAACAGGACGGTTTTGTCATCGTTGCTGGTGACGACCGTGTCCGCCCGATTCTGGGCTATGCGGATAGTGGCTCTTTCGATGCAGACAAAATGCCTGCCGCCCTCCGTGAGATGTTGGCCATCTATGCCCGTCAGATAGATATGCTCGGACAGGCGCAAGCCGGTCCCAGGTCTGCGGCACCGGCAGCACAGACGTGGCGTCGCATCAGCGGCACCATGGCCGACGTGGCTCCTCTGCTTACCACGACATGGAATCAATACGACCCTTACAATGCCTACTGTCCCACGTTGAATGACCAGACAGCCCTCACCGGCTGCGTGGCCACAGCCATGGCGCAGATAGCCTATTATCATAGATTCCCTACCAGTCAGGTGCCCAGTCTTGCGGCCTATACCTCGTCCACCAATAAAATCAATGTTTCGGCTTGGGGAGCTACTACTTTCGATTGGGACAATATGCTCGACAACTACGCCGGCTCATACACCAACGCACAAAAGGTGGCGGTGGCCACTCTCATGCGCTACTGCGGACAGGCAGCCCAGATGGACTATGGTTTCACATCAGGTGCCTACAACGGTGATGCCCTTTACGCTTTCAAGGAGAAATTGGG
Source organism: uncultured Prevotellaceae bacterium (assembly GCA_902803455.1). GTDB lineage: Bacteria > Bacteroidota > Bacteroidia > Bacteroidales > Bacteroidaceae > Prevotella. The sequence goes on along the minus strand of CADCQC010000108.1, from coordinate 7,840 downwards.
CTACAATGCAAATGCCGAATTCAAGAGCGCAGCCAACTATAGTATAGATGGTTGGGAAGACCTTATTTATAAAGAAGTGAGTCAGGGACGCCCAGTCTATTACTCAGCCCTCAATGGCGATGAAGGTGGCGCGAAATGTGGCGGCCATGCCTTTGTCATCGACGGTTATCAGGCTGATGGCAATTACTTCCACGTCAATTGGGGATGGGGCGGAGCCTCTGACGGCTACTTCAACCTCTTCGCCCTCGACCCTGATGCCCCCGAATCAGCAGCGACCGCCACAGGATGGCATTACCAGATGCTGGCCATCATCGGACTGAGTCCTGAGGATGTGAACACCGCCAAACTCACGCAAGATGCCAGTGGAAGTTGGCTCATCACCAGTGCCGACGACTGGAACGAACTCTCTGCCAACCTTGTGGCCTACAACGGCGGTTCGTTCAAACTGACCAATGACATCACCGTGAACACGATGGTGGGAACAGAGAACCAACGTTTTAGCGGAACCTTTGACGGACAGGGACACACGATCACACTGGCGATCAATGCCACAACCACAGGCTTATATGGTGGCGCAATGTTCCGATTTGCCCAAAATGCCACATTCTTAAATATGCACATCACTGGTTCAGTGACCACTAAAGGCAATGGACCAAGTAGTCTGGTCTCTAATGTCAGTGACAATATCATCGTTGAAAACGTGACCTCTGACTGCGATATCTACACGGATGTTGATGATGCCTGTATGGGTGGAATGGTGGGCATTGTCGGTGAAAACTGGTCATACGGGTGTGACATTACCTTTAATAATTGTGCTTACACAGGTAATATCATCCATACGGGCAGTGATGCCTATCAAAACAATGGAGGAGTCTTCGTCGGTTGGAAGAGTTTTGGGAATACTACTGTGACGATAAACAATTGTTATGTTGCTCCCAAGTCTCTCAGTGACAATGAAACATTCAGTACATTTATACGTTATCACGATGACAATGACCAAAGTTATATCAATAACTCATATTATCAAGACAATATCGATCAATACACCATTAAACAGGGTGTAGGGAAAAATACCGAGCAGTTTGAATCTGGAGAGGTTTGTTATTTACTCAATGCCAACCAAGCCGCTCATGTGTGGGGGCAGAAGATTGGTACCGACGCGACGCCAGTACTGACCACCGACGCTAGCAGGGCTGTGTATAAAGTTTCATTTACTGTAAATGGTCAGGTAGTGAAAACAGTATTCACCAACAGTCCCATCGGTGACAAGATGCCTACAGGTGAAGAAATAGGATTGTCGAATGCCACTTTCACCTGTAATGGTGCAGCCTTTACCAGCAGCACCACTTTCAGCAGCGACATCACTGTCAATGTGGCAGGAACATCAGCCTATACGCTGACACTCGGCAAAACAACCAACGGCAGCATCAGCATCAACAACAATGCCTGCATTCCCGGCTTCCTCAAGAAAGTCACAGCCATCCCTGCCGCCGGTTTTGTGGTGAGCGCCATCAAGGTGACTGATGCCAGTGGCAAAGAACTGCCAGTGACACAAGTCTCCAACGCCACCAATGAATTTGTCTTTGCATTCCCCAAGTCGAGTGTCACCGTGACAGCCGAGTTTACTGCAGGAGAAGCTGAGCCCGTGCAGTTCATCAACGGCGGTCTGACGCTTCCCTCATCATGGCGCAGCGGAAACCAGCATTGGACAGCCGACACTTGGATGATATGGGGAGATGAATATGACGGCACCGACAATGTGATTGTGGGTACACCCCCCACCGATGCGCTGGGACACAAGTGGTATGAGGAAGGCTATGCGCTGACCAACAGTGATGCAGATGTATTACCCAACGGCAACAAGATTATATGGGAGAATCATGCCGCTTCATTCAGCGACGGAGGCGATTACGACTACTTCATAGAAACCGGTGCCGGATGGGATGACATTACGGGTGATTTCTACATCCGCCGTATCTTTACCTTCAACACTCAGACGATCCCATCCAAACTATACCTGTCGTGCAGTTATGATGACTCTCCTGTGGAATACTATATCAACGGCACCTTGGTGTATGAGGATCATCAGACACAAAGTTGGCACGATGACTGCTATGAGGTGGAACTCACCCCCGAACAGATTGCACTGATCCATACCGACGGAACTCCCAACGTGTTGGCTGTCCATTCCTCTCAGAACTGGGGCGGTTACCATCTGGATTGCGGACTCTATGACCCGACGGCCCTCAGTTACGAGGTGACGGACGATCAGACCGTCAGTGTGCAGCCTAACGCTTTCCTGATGGGTGACGTCATCATACCTGAGACAATGACCTATAACGGTGTGACCTACACCGTGACAGGGTTGGCAGACGAAGCATTCTATGGCAGTTCCAGCCTTACCTCCGTCGTCTTACCTCCCACGCTGACCAACATAGGCTATAATGTTTTCATGGAATGTGAAAACCTGCAGTATGTGAAGAGTTACGTGCCCATCTATCAAGATCAGACCTTGATAGCAGCACCCGTGGAAGCCACTGAGTTTGAGTTGTCTGAAGACTGTTCAGGTATTTTCCGTAATGCCTTCAAGTTCACGGAGAACCTGAAGACACTGACCTTGCCACGCTCACTGACCTCTATCGGCGACAACGCCTTCGTTGGCTGTAAATCTCTCACCGAGATTTATGCGTATGCCCTTCCGGTGCCTTCTACAGAGCAGAATGCCTTTGAGGGACTCAATAAATCAGCCATCACGGTACATGTCTATGCTTCGGCCCTTGACAGTTACAAGCAGTCGTGGGGCGAGGAGTTCAACTATGTCACCATGCCCGATCCACAGCCTATCACACTTACCATCAATGTAACAAATCCTGGCTCTTTTGGTACATTGGTCGAGGAGGCTGCCGCAGAGAAGGGCCAGACCACCTACGACGTGGTGGGCATCACGGTGACCGGCACCCTCAACTACGACGATCTGATTAAGCTTTCCTCGATGTGTACTGGTGTGTATGCTTTGGCCACGATCGACCTTAGTGGAGCAACCATCGAAGAAAACTCGATTGGCCACAGCATATTCAACGACAAAGAGAAGCTCACCTCCATCAAGTTGCCCGAAACGCTGGAATATATCAATGAATATGCCTTCTATAACTGCCAAGGCCTGACCGCTATCGATATTCCCGCTTCGGTGAAGCGCATTCGCTCATATGCTTTCAACAATTGTCCCAACCTTGTGACCGTCACAGGCTGCGAGGGACTGAATGATGCAAATGCTTGGGAAGACTGGTATGTCTTCGGATGGACACCCAACATAGAAGGCGATGTGTATGGTGGCACCACCTTCCTCTCGCTCGACAAGGATGCTACCGGTGAATATGAAGTACCGGTGGGCATCAAAGTGATTGTCGGCGGCGCCATGCACGGTCGCAATATCACTTCCGTGATCATCCCTGCCTCGGTCACCGACTTGGGTAACGATGTCTTCCGTGGTTGTCATCAACTGACAGACTTCTACGTCTATGCCACCACACCGCCCCTCTGCCATAATGGCTCCATGGAATATGATTTTGACAAGACACAAGCCACGCTGCATGTGCCAGCCTCGGCTGTGGAGGATTATAAGAATGCAGAAGAGTGGCGCGAGTTTGGGCGTATCGTGGGGATTGTCACTGGAGAACTGGTTGACATGACCATCAATGTGGCGACAGCCGGAACACTCGATGATGCGCTCTTCGATGCTGCTGTAGCAAAAGCCCAGATCAGCGACAAGACGCTCATCAGGAATCTCACGGTGACGGGAAGCCTCAATGCCGATGACATTGCTTATTTGAACTCCTTGCCCAACACCTTATATAATTTGGATATGCTCGACATGAGTGGCACAACGCTGGAGGGCAACACCATCACACAGCGCATGTTCTATTCCACCCTCTATAAGGTCATCAAACTGCCATCCAATGTGACCAGCATTGCTGCTGAGGCTTTCAGAGACAGTCGTCGCCTGCGTGAAGTCACGTTGCCCGATGCGCTCGAAACCATTGGCTCATACGCTTTCGCCGGAAGTGGATTGACCAGTATCACCATTCCAGACAACGTGACCGAGATGGGTGACAGAGGCTTGCAGTCCTGCGCATCCCTGACCAGTATCACATTAGGCAACAGTCTTACCAACATCCCTGATTGCTGGGCAGAGTTCTGCGATAATCTGGAAGAGGTGACCATCGGCAAGCGAGTGAAAACAATCCGTTGGCGGGCCTTCTATGGCGGCAACATCAAAAATGTTTATAGTTATGCCAAAATACCTCCATCATGGAATTACTCCTTCTACGATGATATCAATGAGGATGCTGTGTTGCATACATATTCCAATAATTTGAATAGTTATGAGAATGCCTCTGGATGGAAGAACTTCCCCACGATTGTGGGTGACTTGGGTACTTATCCTACCTACGACATCGCAGTCAACGTGACAACGATGGGCACCTTCAATGAAGCATTGCTCACAGCTATGGCTGCTGTAGGATGTGAAGACATGGTGGATATCAACAAACTGACGGTCACCGGCAGCATCAACAATGATGACCTGGATGTTCTCCGCGACAATTTGGGTGCCACGATCAATATACTTGACTTAGGTGCTGTGACTGTGGAGAACAACGCTTTTGGTAACTTTACACTCCGTGGATGCGGATTTAAAGAACTGGTGCTGCCCAACAGTCTTGAACGTTTAGGCGGATGGAATGTGCTGAATAACTGTGCCAATCTGAAGAAACTTGATATACCAAGCAGTGTAAAATCTATCGGTCCTGATTTCTGTAAGAATGCATCATCGCTTGAAGTAGTCACAGGAGGCGAAGGTATTGTGAATATCGAGAATTGGACAGGAATGCATTTTGCATACTGTCCCAATCTGAAGACACCGGTGTTCTTCAACAATTACTTCTTACGCTTGCCGGAGAGTACAGTGGGTGCTTATGAGGTGCCAGAGACAGTGACCACCATTGCCCGTGATGCTTTCTTGAACATAGAAGGCCTTACAGCTCTAACACTTCCAGAAGGCCTTACCAACATCTATGGTAATGCTTTCGTTGGTGTCAATAACCTGAAAGACATATCCTTCTTTGCTGTGGAGTTGCCTCAAATCGATGATGACGCTTTTGGCGATCTCGACAGGCCAAACTGCACGCTTCACGTCTATGAAGAGATGGTGGATTTGTTCCAGGCTGATGAAATCTGGGGAGAGTTCAATATCGTGGGTGATTTGGGATCTATGCCTAACACAAAGCCGATAAACGAAGCTGACTTTGCCGAACTCTGCGCTATTTACAATACGCTGAATGGTAACAACTGGACAAACAAGTGGATCGTCAACAAGAATGTGCAGACAGCATCCCGCTGGAATGGTGTCACCTTTGACGAAGAGGGGTATGTCACGTCCATCGAACTTGGCAACAACCAATTGAGCGGTGACATCAGTTCATTGACACTCTCAGGACTGACCAAGTTGACCCGTCTGGATCTGAATACCAATGCCATCACAGGCGATATCCAGCCACTGTTGGCTTCGCTTCCTAAGGGTTGCGAACTTAACGTGGAGGAGCAGGACTTTGGATACGTGGGTGAGCACACGCTCTATGAACTCTGCAACTACGGAGGGTTGCCCAGCATCGCATACTATCAAAGTGAGAGTGGCACACTGGCCTCGACACTCATCGGTGTGAATGGCGTCTGCCATTTCTACAACGAAGGGAGCGACAGCGGACAATATTGGGATTGTTACATCTATGCCGATGGAAGCTCATGGAACAACTTCAAGTTCTGTTGGCCATCGCCAACCACAGTGAATTGTTACTATCCTCACCGCTTCACCTTCACTTATAACTATGAGATGGGCGATGCCAATATGGACGACGTGCTCAATGTGCTCGATCTGCAGACCACGCTCAACTACTCCAACGGTGAGGAATGGGGACTCTTCAACTTCTATGCCGCCGACACCTACGGACAGGATGACGACATCAACGTGCAGGACATTGTTTCGACAGTGAACATCCTGTTGGCACAGGAGAGCAGTCTTCATGCTCCTGTCCGGGCATTAGGCACGGATAGCCCAACTGAGAGCGAAGCCTATGTGGGCATAGAGAACGGTCAGATCGTGCTCTACACCATCAAGCCTGTGGCAGCACTTGACCTGCGCCTTGCAGGTATCGAGTCCGAGAATCTCCATTGGAATACGGAGGCCATGGGATTTGCCACTGCCACATCGGCACAAGCCGACGGCACACATGCCATCATCTACTCGATGCTTCCACGCCAGATAGCGGAAGGCAAGACGGTGCTTGCCACCTTTGATGACAGGTTGAGCCCACACCTTGTGTCGGCAGTGCTTAGTGACAGCAAGGCTCGCCCGATCAGTGTCGGCAGTGGAATACCGACAGGTATCTGGCAAATGAATGCCGGCATGGTCAGCCGATGGAGTCTCACCGACCTCTCTGGCTCATGTGTTGCCAACGGCACTCATGCCACCGAGGCCGACATCCTTAAGTTGGCAAGGAGCCGACAACTCCACGGCGTGTACATCCTCAACATGGATGGTGCGAAGCGCAAGATTGTGATTAAATAAACCAATTCACTCAACCATAAAAAAGAAGTGTCTTATGAATAAGAGAATAATGATGTTCCTCACACTGCTTCTCTCCACACTGGGAGCAGCGGCTCAAAACACCATTGCTATAGGCAACGCTGACATGGATTATTTCTCTCTGGGACAGTCTGTGAGCATCCCTGTGACGATGGACAATGTCGATGACATTGTAGCCGTGGAACTCACCGTAAAGTTGCCACGAGGTGGCAGCATCAACCCCGATGGCTGTCAACTCATTGCCAGTCGTGCTGACGGTCATCAGATCAGCGCCGCTTGTATCGATGAAGAAAGTAATATATATAAGGTGACCGCCTTTTCAGCTTCCAACAAATCCTTTAAAGGGAGCAGCGGACAGTTGATGACCCTCGATGTCGTGACCTCACAGGAATGGCTCGACGGACACACTTATGCCGTGACCATCACCAGGGCTCTGCTCTGCAAAATCAATGGCGACAATGTCTGCACAGCCTATGAGAGCGGAACTATCACGATACCCAACACACCGCATGCTGACATCACATTTGATGTCACCGGTATCGTCACCACGGTGAAGAAGGACTCCGTCAATACCTTCAGCCTCGGTATCACTAATACCGGCACCGCAACCACTGGGGGCATCTCCATGCAGTTGCCCGACTGGATGAGACTGCAAGGAGCCCTCATGCCTATTGAGCCTGGGCAGACCGCCACGGCAGTCATCTCCATGGCACCCACTGGCGAGGCCAATACCCGCTACGAGGGATACATAGGTGTCAACATCGAAAATGGCAACAATCAGATCTTGCCCTACAACGTGACCATCGTCTCGGATGCCAAGGGAACGGTCATCTTCTCCGTGTGTGATGAGTACACATACTATGATGAGGCTGCACCCAAGGTGCAAAATGCGACCATCGAGATGCGCAACAGTTCCACTGGCGAAGTGGTGGCCACACTCAACACCGGTACTACAGGTACTGCCACCATTACCTTGCTGGAGGGATACTATGAGTACACCGTCACTGCCGACGGGCATGAGACCTACACCAACAATATCCTCGTCTATCCGGGACAAACCATCGATCGTACGGTTAACCTGAGTCTGGGAGATGGTATCAACATTGAATACCAGGTGGTGGAGACAGAAGACGGCGACGGTTACGAGATTGTGACCGAGACCACGTTGGAGGTGGCTGTGCCTGCACCGCAAGTCACCAT
>CADCQC010000107.1 GCA_902803455.1 uncultured Prevotellaceae bacterium | reverse complement strand
CCGCAGGTGCTCGGATTTCTCGACTATGCGCGCAGCCATGGTGCCATCCTCTACTATGATGTCAATTTCAGACCTTCTCACAAGAACGACGTGATGAAGATCACGCCCAACCTGCTCGAGAACCTCGAATATGCCGACTTCGTGCGTGGCAGCGTAGATGACTTCAAGGTGCTCTACAACAAGGAAGACCCCGACAAGATCTATAATGCAGAGGTGTCGTTCTATTGCAAGAACTTCATCTGCACCAACGGCATCCACAACGTGGAACTGAGGGCCACCAGAGGCATCAAGAAAAGTTTCCCCATCATCGAGACCAATACCGTGAGCACCATCGGTGCCGGCGATAATTTCAACGCTGGCTTTATCTATGGCCTTATGCGCTATGGCATCACCCGTGAGGCTCTCGAAAGGGGTATCCCTGCACGTATCTGGGACAAGATCATCCACTGGGCGCAGATGTTCTCTGCCAACTGCTGCCAGTCGATCAACAACTCCATCTCCGTGGAGTTTGGCGCGCAGATGGCGGCTGATGCCAAAGACGAGCGCGATACTTATCTCGAATGGTAGGATTGACTCCTGCCGTCATCAATACAGACCATCCGTAACTAACCAAAACCACATCACCCAATGACAGAAATTATCAACCGCATCTACTATGTAGGTGTCAACGACCGCAACAAGACTCTTTTCGAGGGACTCTGGCCCCTGCCCAATGGCGTATCCTACAACTCCTATCTGATCGATGACGAGAAGGTCTGCCTCATCGACACTGTCGAGGTCGATTTCTTCACACAGTTTCTGGAGAATATCCGCGAGATCATCGGCGACAGGCCCATCGACTATCTTGTCGTCAACCACATGGAGCCCGACCACAGCGGTTCGATCGCCCTCATCAAAAAATATTATCCTGATATCCAGGTCGTCGGCAACAAGAAAACCTTCGGCATGCTCGGAGGATTCTATGGCATCTGTGACAATGAGATTGAAGTGAAAAACGGCGACACCCTCTCACTAGGTAGCCGTGAACTGACCTTCGTGCTCACTCCGATGGTGCACTGGCCTGAGACCATGGTCACACTCGACACCGCCGACGCAGTTCTCTTCTCGGGAGATGCTTTCGGATGTTTCGGTGCGCTGAATGGTGGCATCATCGACAGCGAGATCAACTGCGACACTTTCTGGTTGGAGATGGTGCGCTACTACTCCAATATCGTGGGCAAGTATGGCACTCCTGTGCAGAATGCGCTCAAGAAACTGGCCGGTGTGAAGCTCGACTACATCTGCGCCACACATGGCCCCGTGTGGCATGAGCATATCGCGAAGGTGATCGGCATCTACGACCAACTCAGCAAGTATGAGAGCGAGGAGGGCATCGTCATCTGTTATGGGACGATGTATGGCAACACCGAGCGGATGGCTGAGATTATCGCTTCTGCCGCCAGCAAGGCGGGCATACGGAATATCGTGATCTACAACGTGTCCAAGACACATCATTCGTATATCCTGCGCGATATCTTCCGCTACAAGGCACTTATCGTGGGTGCTCCTACCTACAACACCAGCCTTTATCATGAGATGGACGTGCTGCTCTCGGAAATCGCTCATAAAGATATGAAAAACCGGCTCTTCGGGTGGTTTGGCAGTTTCGGATGGGCTAGCAAGGCGGTGGCGAAGATCCAGGAATGGAACGACAACGCGCTCCATTTCGAGGCCGTCGGAGAGCCTGTCGAGATGAAGCAGGCCATCAGCGCCGACGTGCGTGCCAAGTGCGAGGCTTTGGGAAAGGCCATGGCCGAGCGGTTGATGGCTGACCGTCAGTAATGTAACCGTCAAATTCATGAAGCCCACAGACCTACAGTCAAAAGTCATCGCTTTCCTGCGGTTCCCGCTCATCGTGCTGGTGTTGTTCTGCCATTGCAACTACACCACGATGGGCGAGGGGTGGGCTTCATTGCCTTTTGCCAGCAGTTTCATCAATATCGTATCGCAGCGCATCGCTCCTATCGCCAATCCCTTTTTCTTCTTCATCGCGGGCTATCTCTTCTTCAAGACCGGACAGTTCTCCGTCGATATCTATATCAAGAAACTGATAAGGCGGTTGCAGTCGCTCTTCGTGCCCTATGTCCTTTGGAACTTGCTTTACCTGCTGTTGGCCATCATCATCGGATTGTTCACCAGCAAGGTGCCCATTCTCGACATCCCCTTCGACAAGATGTCTTTCACGGATGGCCTGAAGGCGTTTTGGAACATTGCCGAGATCGAGGGAGGCAGTTCCATCACGGCACCCATTGCCGTGCAGTTCTGGTTTGTCCGCGACTTGATGGTGGTGATGCTGTGCTCACCGGTCATCTATTTCCTTGTGAAATGGTTTATCAAGCTCTCGGGCAAGCGGCCGATCGTGCGTTATCTGCTCTTCGTCGCCATCGTCTATGCTTTCGGCTGGTGGCCGTCGATCATCGGCTTCAACCCCATGTGTTGGCTGTTCTTTGGCTATGGGGCCTATTATGGCATCAAGAGAAAGGAATTCATTGTCGCCATGTTGCCCTATGCGCTGCCAGCGGCCATCCTGCTGGCCATCCTCATTGGCATCGAGCAGTGGTTGCCTTGTGAGTTTATCTACAACATGGAAAATGTCGTCGGACTGATTTTCGGCATGTCGCTCACCACAATCATGGTGCGGGCAGGCACATGGTATGTCAATATGACGCTCGCCAACGGCAGTTTCTTCATTTTCGCCTACCATTACATGTTGCTGGGCTTCGTCGTGAAGTTGCTCGGAAGTGGCATCTTTGTCCCGCAAAGCGGATGGCTGGCTATTCTCATCTATCTACTCTCTGTCGCCGTGGTCGTGCTGATCGGACTCCTTCTCTATTGGCTGATGCGCACACGGCTGCCTTTCACCACCTATATCCTGATGGGTGGCAGACGGTGAAAGGGTAGGGAGGTTAATCTTTCTTTTCCAGTAGTTCCACCAATTGGGTGAGGCTGTCGGCGAAGGTGATGAGCCGGTGGTAGTCGCCACGCATCATGCCGCGCTGTTGCATGTCGTCGAGCATGTTGGAGAGGGGGGTCCAGAATCCTTCCATGTTGTAGACCACCACCCGTTTGTTGTGATAGCCAAGGGTGCCCTCTGCCACGACAGAGAAAATCTCATCGAGCGTCCCGAGACCTCCTGGAAGGGCCACCACCACGTCGCTGGCCTCAAGCATTAGCCGTTTGCGCTCCGACAGGGTGGCACATCTCACACACTCGTCCATATAGGCAGACACCAGCCCGCCTTCTTCTATCTTCGACGGCACCACACCAGTCACATGACCCCCCGACTCATGTACGGCTCGTGCAAGGCATTCCATGAGTCCCAGATTTGCACCACCATATACCAGATGATGGCCATGGCTGCCTATCCAATGGCCCAGTTGGGCGGTCAGTTCAAAATATACGGGTGAAAGCCGGTTGTTGGCAGAACAAAAAACATTGATTTTCATGATGATGATGATTGAGGCGACAAATGTAGGCAAATCTCTGCAGAAAACCAAGTATGACTGCCAAGAAAACAAAGTAAAACGAAGAAATGTCACGTGACGCCACCATTTGTCAGCAAAATGGTAAAATTATTCACTAAAATCAGTCATTTTGCACATCATTTTCCACATTCTTCTGAAATTATTCATAAAAAGGTTGCTCGTTTCATAGGAAATGACTACATTTGCTTTTCAATTTGTCAATTGAACCTATCATAACTAACTGAACAACTAAAATAATGGCAACCGAGAAAATCGACAATCTGGACAAGAAGATACTTTGCATCTTGTCGAAGAATGCACGCATCCCCTTTAAAGACGTGGCAGCCGAATGTAACGTATCAAGAGCGGCGATCCATCAGCGCGTACAACATCTCATCGAGAACGGCATCATCACTGGAAGCGGTTTTGACGTCAATCCTAAGAGTTTGGGATATTCCACTTGTACCTATGTGGGCATCACGCTCGAGAGAGGAAGCATGTACAAGGAAGTTTGTGAGCGCCTCATCCATATTCCAGAAATCGTCGAATGCCATTTCACAACAGGACCCTATACCATGTTGGTCAAGCTCTATGCTCGCGATAACGAGCAACTCATGGACCTGCTCAACAGCCAGTTGCAGTGCATCGACGGAGTGGTCGCCACAGAGACTCTGATCTCTCTCGAGCAGAGCATCAAGCGTGAGATTCCTGTGAAAATCGACGATATCAACGATTAGAAAATGGCTTCTTTCGACCTCAACGACCATACTCGGTCTATCTATGCCTCATATCCTGAGGCACGGCCTCAACCGATTATCGGCATCACGGCCAATTTCTGGGAAGGAGAGGCCACCATGGCTAAAGCTTATTACCAGCAAGTGGTCGACGCAGGGGGAACGCCTCTGCTCATACCACCGGTTGCCGACAAGGATGTCATCATCAACACACTCGATCATATCGATGGTCTTCTTCTCTCAGGAGGAGGCGACATCAACCCGCTGTGGACCGGGGAGCAACCTTTGCCGCAGTTGCATCGTATCAATGCGGAGCGTGACCTGCCTGAATTGGTCATCACACGGTTGGCCTACAACCGGCAGATTCCCATCTTGGGTATCTGCAGGGGGATACAGACCTTGTCGGTGGCACTGGGTGGAAAGGTGACGCAAGATATCGAGACGGCCATGAAAGAGATGGAGACGGAAGTGGCCGAGCCCGACAAGAAGAAAAAGAAAGACAAGGACAAGGAACCGCCCCAGGAGCGCAAGCGCCTGATCAAGCATACACAGGATGGTGACCGCAATTTGCCCACCCATGCTGTCGATATCGACAAGGATTCCATTCTTTATCGCATCTACCGGCAGGAGCGACT
>CADCQC010000106.1 GCA_902803455.1 uncultured Prevotellaceae bacterium | reverse complement strand
TTACAACACAAATATTTTACTTGGTGTCTTGTAAGATTAAGTTGTCTTATTTTGTAAGCTCAAAGCCAACACGAGCACCATTGGCACTCTTAGCGAGTTTGCTGACTGCCTGAACAGCTGCAGTGTTGCTGACCTTACCTTCTTTCTGAAGTACGTTGACCATCTGTGTGGAATCAAACATCAGGCCCATTCCTTTCTCAGTCTTAGTCACGTTGCCCTTAATGGTCTCAGTAGCTGTCTTAAGGGCGATCTCACCATTTTGGGCGTTATATGTGTAGGTTCCGCTGAATGGGATACCATTCACCTTTGCCGAGAACTTGTTACCTTCAAGGAATGAGAACGAAGTGTTGCTACGATTGATACCGATGTTGCTGTAGTTACTTGCCAGTGACGATGCAATGCTGGCAATTGTAGCGGCGCCTCCGGCCTTTGTCAGAGCCTGTTGGGTGGTGAAGGCTGCACTTGGAGCATTGTAGTTCCAGCTGCCAAGAAGGCCCGACTGGTCAAAATTCATTCCACCGAACAGCACACTACCCAATACAGAGCCGAGCACGTTGGTCAGCACACTGCCTGTAGTGTTGGTGGTAGGGGTGGTTCCGAGTCCCGTTGAGAAGCAGCTCGACAGCAATAGTGTCATGGCTGCAAGAATTGTCAGAAATGTTTTCTTCATAATGCTAAAGATATTAAATTGTTAATTTGTTGAGGGACAAAGTAATAGAAAAATATTGAAATCTCCAAAAAAATATTCGATTATTATTTGTTTTTACCGTTTCTTTGGCTAATCCGAATCTTGATAACCGATCATGGAGGCACTGCTATCCTAAACGATACTCGGCTGGGGTGAGACCCGTGAGCCGGCGGAAATATTTGGAGAAAAACGATGGCGAAGGGAAGTTGAGTTCTTCTGCAATCTGGGCGACAGACTTGTCGGAGTGTTTGAGCACCACTTTTGCTTCTGTGACCAGCGCGCGGTCTATCCACTCCTTGGCAGTGGCACCACTAACCTCATGCACCACACTGCCCAGATAGCGTTGAGTGATACACATCCGGTCGGCATAATAGGAGAGCTTGTGCTCCTGTCGCACATGGCCATTGACCAATTGGATGAATCGGTTGAAAATATCGGTGGCGTGTGAATGGATCACCTTCCGCTCCGCATCCAGACTATAAAGATGGTGGTAATACTGCAAGAGAGCAGCCACTTGGGCATCGAAAGCCTCACGACAGAAAGAATGGTCGTGAGCCAGGAGCCAGAGGCCTTCTAACATCTTCCTCACAACGGCTTGATGAGCTTCATCCAACGGCATCTGGATGTCGCGCACGGTTCCATTGAAAAGTGCGGGCATCCTGCCTATGGAGGAAGGTAAGCCTTTGAACAATGCCACGCCCCTGAGAAAAAAATCTGATGAAGCGGAAAGGGGTTCCACGATAGTACCAGGACCGACATAGGCCAGCATTCCAGCCTTGACATGCCGGTCAATAAGGTTGATGCGTGCATGTATTTCACCTTGCTCCAACAGCCCAATGCGGTAATCATTGATGAGAAACGGCCCTTTCCTGTTAATCATATAACCAAACAGACCTGCTCCCGATCCTTGCAAAACGGCAAAATCATTGTTGAAATGGAGTCCCATGTTTGGGGCTTCACTCTGTGCTAATGCATCACGTATCAATGAGAGGTCGAATCTTTGAGGCTTGCGATTGTTCATTTTTATTTCATTTGTTCCATTTTTCACCACAAAAATAATAAAAAATGAGTCTTTTTGTACTATTACGACGCACAAATCATACAAAAGGAACATTATCAACTCATTTTAGATATGTCTTACATGCGTTTTTCGCCATATCTTTGCACTCGAAAACAAACCATCGAGATATGAGACGATTATTCATTGCTTTGGCCATACTGCCTTTCACCGCTACCGCACAGACCATCGATGACTGTCTGCAGGCCGCTGAGCGCAACTATCCCCTTATCAGGAAGTATGACCTCATAGAGAAAACCACCCACCTCACGGTCGACAACATCCAGAAAGGGTGGTTGCCCCAGATATCCGCCAGCGCACAAGCCACCTTGCAAAGTGACGTCGCGGCGTGGCCCTCGGAAATGAAAAACATGTTGAGCCAGATGGGAGTGGAGCTTGAGGGACTGAAAAAAGACCAGTATCGTGTGGGGATAGACCTCCAGCAACCGCTCTACGACGGAGGCACGATCAGCAGCCAGAAAGAGTTGGCACGCCGTCAAGGTGAGGTGGAGGCGGCACAGAATGAGGTGACGCTCTATGGGGTACGCCAACGCGTGAATGAGTTGTTCTTCGGACTGTTGCTCATCAATGACCAAAGGACACTCAATCGTAACCTTCAGTCGACGCTCCGTGCTAATGAGGATAAGTTGGCGTCGATGTTCAAGCACGGCACAGCCGCCGAGAGCGACTACCTGATGGTGAGAGCCGAGCGACTCACCGCTGAGCAAAATGGCATCAGTCTCGAATCACAGTATGCGATGATGCAACAACTGCTCAGCATCTTTTGCGGCATAACGGTCGACAACCCCGTGCGCCCTTCCTATAGCGAAGCCATGAAGTTGCACGCCGAAGGCGTACGTCCTGAACTCAAGGCCATCGATGCCCAGTTGCGTTTGGCTGACGCCAGAGAGAAGGCCCTCAATGCCGCTATCATGCCAAAATTAAGTCTTTTCGCTTCTGGCTTCTATGGCTATCCGGGATATAACATGTTTGAGGATATGATGCACCGTCGTTTCACCCTCAACGGCATGGTGGGACTTCGTATGCAGTGGAATATCGGCGCACTCTATACCCGCAAAAACGACCGGCAGAAAATCGCTATGCAGCGCGATGGTTATCAGGTGCAGCGCGACGTATTTCTCTTCAACAACAACCTTCTGAGTCAGCAGCAAACCAAGGAACTGGAGCGATACCGGCAACTGATGGCTGGCGACGATGAAATCATCGGTCTGCGTGCCAAGGTGCGTACGGCTGCCGAGTCGAAACTTTCCCATGGCATCATCGCCACAAGCGACCTCATCAAGGAGATCAACAATGAGAACAATGCCCGGGTGCAGAAGTCGATACATGAGATAGAAATGCTCAAGCAGGCCTATGACCTGAAGATTACCACGAACCAATAGAAACCCAACAATATGAGAAAAATCCTACTGATAGCAAGTCTGGCACTCTTGGTCACCGCTTGCAACAAAAAAGAAAACGAATATGATGCCACCGGCACCTTTGAGGCCACAGAGGTCACCATTTCGTCGGAAACAACCGGCCAACTCTCCCTAAATGCCGATGAAGGGCAAGAGGTGGCTCGTGGCTCGGTCATCGGACATGTCGACAAAATACAACTCGAACTGAAAAGGCAACAACTTGAGGCCTCACTCCGACAACTCGATGCCAGCCGACAGCAACTCTCTGCCACACGCTCGTCGAACGGCAGCCGGCAACTCGACCTGGAGAAACAGCTTGCCTCTATCCGGCAGCAGATCGCTAATGCCCAGCGTGAGAAACAACGGTTCAGCGAACTTTTCAAAGACGGTGCTGTGGCACGCAAGCAAGTTGATGATATCGCCTATCAAATAAGCGTGCTCGAAAAGCAACTCGCTGCCACGGAGGACCAGATACGAAGCAACAATGCTGCCTTTGACGACCAGAATCGTGGCATTGCCGCACAGATTGAGGGCGTGGAACAGCAGGCCCGGGGCATAGAGGCACAGATCGCGCAGATCGACGACCAGATCTCCAATGCCGATGTGGTGTCGCCTTTGATGGGCACCGTCATCGAGAAATATGTGGAGGACGGCGAGTTCGTCACCATCGGTAAACCGCTTCTGAAGATTGCCGACACACAGCACATGTTCATCCGTGCCTATGTCACTTCGGCACAGTTGCAAAATATCAAGGTGGGACAGAAGGCACAGGTCTTCGCCGACTTTGGCGACCAGCAGAAACGCACCTACGAGGGCACCGTGTCATGGATAAGCCACCAGTCGGAGTTCACGCCTAAGACCATCCTCACCGATGATGAGCGTGCCGACCTGGTGTATGCCGTGAAGGTCGCTGTGCGCAACGACGGGTTCATCAAGATAGGAATGTATGGTGAAGTGAAATTCTGAAAAATGCAGGCCACGATGAATGCCATAGAGGTAAGCCATATTTCAAAATCCTACGGCAAGGTTAAAGCCCTCGACGATGTGTCGTTTGATGTCGGACAGGGTGAGGTATTCGGACTCATCGGTCCCGATGGCGCCGGCAAGACCACCATGTTCCGTATCCTGTGCACCTTGTTGCTGCCTGAGAGCGGAACGGCCATGGTCGATGGCTTCGACGTGGTGAGACAGATGACCGACATCCGCCGGCGGGTGGGCTATATGCCAGGAAAATTCTCCCTATACCAAGACCTCACAGTGAGAGAGAACCTCGAGTTTTTCGCTACTCTCTTTGGCACTACCGTAGAAGAGGGCTATGACAGTATCAAGGCCATCTACTCGCAAATCGAACGGTTCAGTGGCCGCAAGGCGGGAGCGCTGTCGGGTGGTATGAAACAGAAACTTGCCCTCTCGTGCGCATTGGTGCACCAGCCGTCGGTGCTCTTCCTCGATGAGCCCACGACCGGTGTCGACCCCGTGAGCCGCAAAGAGTTTTGGGAGATGCTCTCCATGTTGAAAGAACGGGGCATCACCATCATCGCCTCCACACCCTATCTCGACGAGGTGCGCCGATGTGAGCGTGTGGCCTTCCTCGACCAGGGAGTCCTGCGTGGTATCGACAAGCCCGACATCATCCTCGACCGCTTTGCCGACATCTTCAACCCTCCTGGCATCGAGCACGACAAGACAATAGCTACAACCGACGAGAATGTCATCGAGGTGGAGCACCTCGTCAAGGCATTTGGCACATTCCATGCTGTCGATGATATCTCATTCACCGTGCGCAGAGGTGAGATCTTCGGGTTCCTTGGCGCAAACGGTGCCGGCAAGACCACCGCCATGCACATGCTCACCGGACTCAACCAGCCCACAAGTGGCACGGGCCGTGTGGCTGGCTACGACATCCGCACGGAGCACGAGCAGATCAAAAAGCACATCGGATACATGTCGCAGAAATTCTCGCTCTACGAAGACCTCACAGTGGCGGAGAACATACGGCTCTTTGCCGGCATCTACGGGATGAATGACAAAGAGATCCGACAAAAGACCGACGCACTTCTGCAACGGTTGAAGTTCACCGAGCACAAAAACACGATCGTGGCCTCACTGCCTCTGGGATGGAAACAGAAACTGGCTTTCTCGGTATCCATCTTCCACGAGCCTGCCATCGTCTTCCTCGACGAGCCGACGGGTGGGGTCGACCCTGCCACACGACGACAGTTTTGGGAACTCATCTACGATGCTGCCTCACGGGGCGTTACCGTTTTCGTAACCACCCATTATATGGACGAGGCAGAATACTGCGACCGCATCTCTATCATGGTCGACGGCAAGATCAGTGCGATGGGAACACCCGACGAACTGAAGCAGCAATTCCATCTGCCCGACATAGACCATGTGTTCACCTACCTGGCAAGAAAAGCCACCCGAAGCAGCGACTAATATGAAACAGTTTGTCTCTTTTGTCATCAAGGAAGCACGGCACATCATACGCGATAAGCGTACGATGCACATTCTCTTTGGCATGCCTGTGATCTTGATGCTCATCTTCGGATTCTCCATCACCACCGACGTGAAAAACGTGCGCACGATCATCGTCACCTCGTCGATGGACCACCTGACGCGACAGGCCGTCGATCACCTGGCGGCATCCGAATATTTCATCATCACCGCTACCGTGGGTACGCCCCGAGAGGCCGAACGGCTCATCCGCAACCAGAAAGCTGATA
>CADCQC010000105.1 GCA_902803455.1 uncultured Prevotellaceae bacterium | reverse complement strand
CTCACGGTATGTGTAGGATCCAGCCACTCATACCAGTCGATCTCCAACTTTGTCGACACGCCCTCATAGCCCGTATCCATCAGTTGGATACACTTGTCGATTAGTTCGGGCAACTGCAGCAACTGGAACCTGCTGTCGTTTTTGATGTCAGTCACCTTGGTGATGGGGTCATCAAACCACATCGCCTTCCCATAAATCTCGGCCATCGTCTTATACGCCCACACCTTGGTGCGCACAGCGGAGGCTACCAGCGACTGCCACGCATCATGGTCGACATTAGGCAATGACTTATAGTCACTCATATTCGACAGATAGTCGTTGCAGGCAATGATGACCTCATAATAGCCCTGCGGATTGGCATAAGCGTTGTTTTGCAAGTTCTGGTCGTAGTTGTTGAGAGCGATCAGCTCATTGCTCGACTCATCCGTCGGTTCTATCAGGTTGCCTCGGGTCTCTGTCAGGAGAATTTCCTTATCACCGATGGCCTGCATCTTGGTCATGATGCCCAGGAAACCGGTATACATCTCCGTATTTGAAGTAAAGCCTTCATCCCCCTTGAACTCATCGTCGGTCTCCGGATCCCAAAAGTCGGAGCAAGCAGTGAAAGCCACCAGTCCTGCCATGAGGCATATCGTGCGCACACATTGATATATCGTTTTCATATCCTTGATTATTCTTTCGTTGTTGTTGGTCATAACATTAGAATCTGAGGTTGACACCAAATTTCACGGAGCGTGGAGCAGTAGCCTTGGCATAATCGACACCCATCATGAGCGGGCTGTAGGAATAAGAGAACTCAGGATCTGCACCCAGATAATCGGTGATGCAAAGCAGGTTCTGCCCTGTCACGAAAAGCGTACCACCCTGGATGAAATTCCACAAGGGTTTGTCCCACTTGTAACTGAAGGTGACATCACGGAGTTTGATATAACTGGCATCCTCAATCCAACGGCTGCTGAAGGCATTGTTGCCCACTCTGTCGTTGTATCTGGCACGAGGCATATCGGTCTGCTGTCCTTCCATCGACCAGCGGCGGTTGACGGAAGTGGCCTGGTTGGCGAAATCGCTCGACGACTCTGTGATGCGTCTGACGGCGTTATAGGCATCATTACCCACGGAGTAAGCGAAAGTGAGGTCGAGGGCGAAGTTCTTGTATTCGAAACGGGTGAAGAAAGACCCGAAGAAATCCGGTGTCGCCGAACCAATGATCTCGCGGTCGTCGCTGTCGATGACATGATCACCATTTCTATCAAAATATGACACGTCACCGGCGGCGAAAGCCTGTCCGTTGGCAGAGAGTCCAGCCTTCTCAGCCTCTGCTGTGGTAGTGAAGACGCCCTGCGCGCGCAATCCGTAGAAAGCATAGGGATCCTCTCCCACCCTTGTGATCACTTGCGCATTGTCGGTGAGCGTAGAGACGATTTCCGTCATCGATCCTAAGGAGTTGACCTTATTATTCAACGTGGTCAGCATTCCACCGATGGTCCATTTGAAATCAGGCGTATAAATGGGAGAGAAAGAGAGTGACAACTCAAGTCCTTTGGATTCCATCTCAGCCTCATTGTTGTAATAAGCGCTTGATCCGAGGATAGGAGACCTGTCACCGGAGATGAGCACGTCGGTCGCCTTCGTGTTGTAATACTGCAATCCGAAGTTGACGCGGTGATGCAAGAAAGACGTCTCGAAGCCCACATTGATCGTGCGGTCTTTCTCCGCCTTGAGATTGGTGCTCGGCACATTGGCCCTGACGATGCCAGAGATGGTCTGGTAGGGATTGGAGGTGTAGTAATATTTGCCAAACTTGGAGGAGAAACGGCTGTTTCCCGTCAATGCGATATTGGCAAACACATTGAGTTGGTCAATCCATGACACCTGGTTGATCACCGGAAGGGTCTTGGCCATGAAAGTCACATCGGCAGCAGGATAGAAAGTCAACCTTGTGGCATCCTTTCCAACGGAAGACGCGCCATCGAAAGCTCCTGTCAGTCCTACCTTCACGAGATTGCGGAAATTCCAGTCGACATGAGCATAGAGATTCATCCAGTTCCATTTGTTGTTATATCCGGAGAAATACTTGCCCAACTTCTGAGCATCGCCGAGTGTCTGATAGAAGTCATTGTTGGAATTTCGTCCGAAACCGGCATCATATTCATAGGATGTCGTGACGACCTGCCATCCGGCGGTGGCATTAAAGTGATGGTCGTTGCCCACATTCCATTTGTATGCTCCATTAAGATGATAGAACATATTGAAGGTGTGGTTGGTTCCCACACGGATGGTGTTATTGGCCTCACCATACTGGTCGAAAAGCGGCACTATGTCGAAATTAGTGATACCAGGAATAAAGGCCTCCTCCTGGTTGTAATTGTAATACATACCCACGATGCCGTTGAGTGTCAGATTTCTGAACGGTGTATAGATGAGTTGTATTTTGGTGTTCATATCATACTGTCTGTTTTTGCCAGTCATCGTATTGACGAGCGACACAGGGTTACTCACGATGAAATCAGTATTCTGAATAGCACCAAACCAATAGCTGGCGTAACTGCCGATGAGATTGCCGTACATATCACTCTGATAAGGGCTCAGCAGCGGGGAACGGCGATAGGCAGCCAACAAAGGATTGGTCTCGATGGAGAGTCCCTGTTCCTGATATTGTCCTTTCAGATAGGATGTGTTGATGTTGGCCCTGATCTCCAGTTGTTTGCTGACAAGCACCGATGCATTGATCTGTGCATTGTAGCGGTCGCTGTTGGTATTTTTCAACGTCCCCTGATCCCCCATGTATCCCAGAGAGATATTATACTTGGCGATATTATCACCACCCTCCACTCTGAATAGATAATCCATCGTGGTACTGTTGCGGTAGATCTCATCCTGCCAGTCGGTATCATACTGATAGAGATACGACTTGTTGGCATTAGGGTCGCTGAGGAAATTGAAATCTCCGAAGAAAGCCTCCATATTGGGATAATATGTCAAGGCGATATCACTCAGATAGTTCTTATATTCAGAGGAATTCATCAGCGGGATGCGCTTGGAATTCCAGTTGACACCAGCAATGGCAGAGAATGAGATGCGCGTGTTCATGTTGGTGGAACTGGCCTGGTCGGTCTCAATCATGATGACGCCATTGGCACCCATGGAGCCATAGGCAGCCGCCTCAGCCCCCTTGAGGACGGTGATGTTGCGGATATCAAGGTTGTTGAGTCCCTGAAACAGTGACCTCGAATAACCACTGATGATGTGGCTGAGGTTAGCATCAGGCATATAAGGAACCCCGTTGATGACGATGAGCGGAGAGTTGTCGGCCACTAAAGTGCGCACGCCCCGCAATTGCATCATCGCGCCCTCACCGGTCATACCGCTCTTGTTGACCACCTGCAGTCCTGGGATTTCCCCCTTGAGCGTCTGATCAATGGACAGGGCTCCAAGGGCGAAGTCCTTACGGTTGACATTCGACATACTGGCCAACGTATGGTCACCCTCTGTCGTGGCGAAAGGTGTCACGAAGGTCTCATTGTAACGGCTCTTGTCGTTCTCAACCAGATAGACCTTCAGGTCTTTCTGCTCATTGTCATAGATAATGACCTGCTTCTGAAAATATCCATCATGCCATACGGTGATGGAGTTGCCGACAGTTACCCCACTGATGGTGAACATTCCGTCGGTCCCGGTACGCACGGCCTTGCAGTCGGGACTTGAGATGACGGCATCGACGACGGGTTGTCCTGTCGAGGAGTAAACATGTCCGCTGAGTTGCTGTGCGCATGCCACAGCCACAAACATCACGGGCAAGGCCAAGCACAAAAACAATTTCTTCATATCATTGTTCATATTGTGGTATGCTTAAGGATTAATAGTTGTTGGTCGTGGGTCTCAGACACCAGTGGTGGAATTTGACATTGGTCTTTCCTGCCCAGTTGCCACAATTGATACGGATGACAATCTGCACAGGTGAGCCATCCCCTTTGACATCAGGGATGACCAGTTCGTCCATGATTTTCCCTCCGTCAGTATCATAGTTGGCAGCCTTGCTGTTGCCGCCCACCTCACGCACATAGGCAGCATCGTAACCCTCGGGATGAGTATTGGAAAGCGTGGTGCCACGATCGTAATGGAACTCCGTGGAAGTGCCGAAGGAGATGGGTTGTGTCTTGGCGATCTCTACGCCATCGATGAGAACGGAGATAACCAGGTCGAGTCCCAGGTTCTGCACTGCCCCCATGGCAAAGCGATAAGCCCCTGGAGGAAACAGCCATGGTCTGACGCTGCCATCATCATTGAGTTTGATCGGTGTGAAATCGAGTTGGAACCCATCTGCATCAGCCACCTCAGAAGGTTTGTCAAACCTGATGATCCGGTTTTCATGCAAGGGCCACACACCTGGTAGCGGTGACCATGCGCCCACCTCCGTGTTGCACTCCTTGAAATTCAGGTTGGCACGCTTAAAATAGCGTTCCTTCTCTTCGTCGGTGCAATTCTCAAAATAGTAGAAATAATCCTTGAGCCGGTACATCAACAAGTTGTTGGGCAGGTGGAGTTGGCTCACCTTGTATACGATACCGTTGGACAGTTCGATGGGCTCGCTGGTATCTACCCGTTGGACATTGGTGCGCCACTGGGTGCTGAAGATACTTTTGAGATCCTGCTCCTCAGTGGTCTGTATCTGTTCGGCTGTATACCGACGGTTGAAGAACGAGGATTTGAGGATCCAGTCCTTCATAATACTGTCGCTTCGCTCCATCTCCCATGCATCCAACCGCTGATGTGCATCATCGAGCGCCGCATTGATCACAGCGTTTGACGGCAGCAGCATGGTGGCCGTGAGCGATTCTGAGTTCATATCGAAATTGACGGCCTCAAAGAAGGTGTTGCGGTAGATAAACACAGAGTCGTAGACCGTATTTCCCTGATCGTTGATACCGATAGCCTTACTGTTGATGCGGTCGAACTCTTTTCCTCCCGAAGCCAGCACCATCTCGCGGAAGATGGAATAGTCGTCGGGCAAGTCGTTGATGAAGTCGTAGAGCGACGTTGGCGTCTGTATCATGTCGGAGATGACATAGACATAGCCGGTGGAAGTTTTGACCACCTCTTTGACAGCGCCGTTGTTGAAGAAGATATGGTCGATGATATTGCCTTCCTTCCCGGCCTCGTCAATACTGACGTTGACATATTTACCATGCCACATCATGAGCCGGGTGCCATCCTCCAGGTTGGCTGGAGAAATGGAGATATCACTGACATGAGAACGAGTGACGAAGTCCTCTTTCTCAGCAGGAGTGCTGAAATGGTCGTTGGTGACGACGAGCAGGGTGCTCAACTGAGCCTTTTTATTCAACTCATCGTAAATGCCCAACTTCTGGAACAGTCCATCCATGTCTGACAGGTCACTGCGGCTTTTGATATACTCTTGCGACGACATCTCCACAATTTTCAGTTCGTTGTTGGTGATGTTGGAGTCGGGATTGGCATAGTGGTCGTCATCGTTGAGATTTGAACATGCCACTGCCACACATGCGGCAAGAAGCCAAAGGCCATATTGTCTGATGGTTTTCATATCTATATGCATTTTTTAGTCGACTGGAATGAACTTGATGCAATCAAACTGCAAACTGAAGTTTCCATTGGTACTGGCAGCAGGGTCGAGCACAATGAAACTGAACTGATGAGAGGACGTCTCCGGGAATTCTATTTCCTCATAGAGGGTACTGGTGTAAACACCCGGCAGAGCGCTGGTGACCTTGGTATAAGGAGCACTGAAAGTGGTGTACTCTTCTTTTTCATCGAACGTCATTTTGAGCAAGCCGCCATTTCCATCGGTCTGTTGCCTCATGACGTTGTTGCCAGTCATGAAGATGATGGTCAGTTCTACTTTATATTTACCTCTAACGATGGTCGGCGTGCGCATGGACACCTTACCCATGTAACCGAGATTGAAGACGATACGGTCAAGGTTGTTGGCGTCCTTCATGTTGCTGCGGCAGGTCACATAGTCGATATCACTGTAATTGCGGTTTTTGGTTCCTGCCTCTCCCATCTCATATTCGAAGCAAGCAGCATTGGCCACTCTGTAGCGCTGTTCAGAAGAGGTGGGCTCCGACGGCTGATAGAATTCAGGATCGACGAGGTTTTTGATTTCCGTGTAGTCGGCGAGATCCCAGAGCACAGCGGTCTGTTCCGGTTCCCATACGGGCAACCATGCGTCAAGTTCATGGACATACCCGTTTTTCGAGAGGACATTGGAAGCGGAAGGGATAAACTTCGCTGATACGCCGGCACTGTTGAGCACATATCTGTCGGCTTCCTGTGTCGCCAGACTGTCGTAGGTGACCGTAAAGACCTGATTGAGCGATGAAGAACTCCAGATGCGTGTCACGTCCGACCCCATCATGGCACCCAACTCAGCCGTCGTATATTGGTTGGCCAGGATATGATATCCCACATACTTCCTCAACAAGGAGTCTTCTGGCAGTCCCAACTTATCCTCAGCCTTGAGTTGAGCCTTGAGCTGTTGGAGCGACCCGATGCCGGCTTTTGAGAAGGTGGCATCCGACACATTGAGCAAGGTGAAATAATAGTGGGTGATCACCTTCTCCTTGTTCTGGTTGATGGTGGTGTCGAGCACCGTACTGAGTTTGTTGCTCCATCCTGTTTCCCTCAAGGCTTCCGCCATGATGTTGGACTTTCCACCCAGTGCCACTCTGTCGTAGACCGTCTCCACAAGAGGTGTCATCGCCCTTGACAAGACATATATTTTACCATTGAAAGCACTGAGTCCCATCTCAATGACCCGTCCCTCACCATTGAGAAGCGCCTCACCCGCATTGACGGAGTCAATCTGGATAGAGATGACATCACCATTGAGGTTCTGCACTGACTTCTTCTGTACGAAAGATTCCGGGAGTATAGAGTCCTTGACGGTGTGATAGAGCACGAACTGTCGGGCATACTCTTTGGATAACTGCTCGAGGCTGTCGACTCCACGTCGTTTGTAGAACTCACGCATGGCCTCATCGTTGGGAACAAAAGCGGTGAAACTCGTTCCTGACGATGACTGGTTGAGCGCATTAAACATATTCGAATAATTGAGCAACTTCACATACTCGCCATATCCCTCTTGCTCTGTCAGGAAAGAAGCGATGGGTGAAGAGAGCGATGTGGCATAGGTCTGATCCTTGAAAGGATCGGTGTTGATGTCGAACACATCCTTGTCACAAGCGGTGAAGGTCATGGCCACGATCACCACAAAAACGGTATTGCGTATCAGAAATAAATATTTCATACTTCAGTTCCTTTCCTTACTTAGTAGATGAGTAATACGGGTTTTGCACGAGCAGTTTGTTGTGCTCTATATCAGCCTGCGGAATCGGCATATACCATGCATTGGGGTCTTGAAGCACCGACATGACCCATTGCTGATTGGTTGTCTGGTTGCCCTCAATAACCTTGCTGATAAACTGAGTCTTATACTTTCCACCGGCAATTCTTCCGAGCCAAAGCAGATCATACCACCGTTTTCCCTCCGCCATCAGCTCCAGTTCTTTCTGATTGAGGATTTCCTCGAGCAGCGTGATCTCGTCGAGTTGGGAGATTTGCGTGGCAGCGTCGGCAGCCGTGATGTCGATATCCTTGAAATTACCAAGAGCTGCACGATGGCGGATCTTGTTGATCAGTCCTACGGCCTCAGACCAACTGCCCTGTCCTTTCATGGTGAGTGCCTGCGCCTTCATGAGCATCACCTCCGCCACGCGATAGATGATGAAGTTGGCATCTTGATGGGCACGAGCGCCACCAGTGATGTCGGGCACATCTGTGCCATAATACTTCCAGATGAGATAGGAGTTGGAGGAAGCCCATGCCGCCACCTGTCCGTTGTCAGGCACATAGGTCGCCATCAGCATACGTCCCATCCGTCCGTCCTCTGTCATACCGGCATCCTTAAGCGCCTGCGTCTCTTGTTTCATCAACTCTGTAGCCCTGTTGGTGGGTTTGAGCGGTGATGTGACTGTGAGTGTGAAGAGAGAGTTGAAATTGTTGGTCTGGTTTTGTGAGTAGTCCCAGTTGAGTTCAAAAATAGACTCGTTGCTGTTGCCGGGATAGAACATGGTGTACCAGTCATTGGTATTGGTCATGAACACCGGTCGGAAGGCATCGGTAGCATTGAGGATCAGGTTGCAATATTCGATGCACTGGTCATAGTCCTCACTCCAGAGACAGGCATCCGCCATCAGTGCGTAGAGCGCCCATTTGGTGGCCCTGCCCTTGGTGGCCCAGTCTTCCTCAAAGGTACCTTTTGCGGCTCCAGTGGCAAGTGCTGTCTTCACATCCTCCTTGATCTGTGCGATAATCTCATTCTCCGATGACTTCGCCAGATCAAAACTGGCATTGTCGTTGACGTAGGCCTGCATGACCAGTGGCACCTCCTTGAAATTCTTCACCAACAGCAGATAGCAATATGCCCTGAGGAAATAAGCCTCTGCCAGATGGGAGTTGCGGATGGCATCATAATAGGTGTCATCATCTACTGATGGCGCATACATGATGACCGAGTTGGCCATTCCTATTACCTTATATATATTAGACCAGTCGCAAAGCGAGTGCGTCGGTGTCATATTGAAGTCCTGCAACTTGGAGTCGCTGCTGCTGAGCGCATAGATGGAACCACCGCGAAGTTCTCCCCACTTGATGAAGTTGGGCACACATTGCCGCATGTAGTAATAACCCGATGCGATGACAGCCTCCACGTCTTCTTTCGACTTCCAATAATCATCGGTGACCTGTTCGTTGTTGGGCAGCACGTCGAGCCAATCATTACACGAAGTAGTGGTGAACAGCACTGCTCCCAACATGAAAATCGATATGATATGATTTTTCATTTTCTTCAAGATTAAAAGTCAAGATTAATACCGATAGCAAATCTCTTGGAGACCGGCGTCGTCGCATTGTCTCTCACCAGGCTGGTGGCCGACGGCATCGACACCTCAGGATCTTGTCCCTTGTAACTGGTCCAAGTAAACAGGTCGTAGCCAGTGGCAAAGACATTGAGCTTGGTAATGCCCCATTTCTTCAGCCACTTTTTGGGTAAGTTGTAACTTAAAGAGAGCGTTTTGAGTCGGATGAAAGAAGCATCCTCCACAAACCGGTCGCTTCCGAGGTAGTTGTAGCCCATTCCATAGAGCGCGCGTGGGATATCGGTCTGATCACCCTCAGCCCTCCACCGATGAAGCACTGCCGTGCTCTGATTGTTCTTTCCATACATATTCTCAAGAGAGATACGTGCACCATTGATGACCTTCTGACCATACCGTCCATAGAAGAAGGTGGTGAGCGTGAGGTCTTTCCATCTTATCTGGAAACCGCCACCGCCAAAGAATTTCGGATTGGAGTTGCCCAGATAGACCATGTCGTTCTCATTGATGACACCATCGTGGTTGATATCCTCATACATGGCATCACCCGGATAGGTCTGCACCGTACCGTTTTTCATGGTGATGACATTGCCTTGCCAGTCATACATCACGTTGCCGTTTTCGTCTCTTGCGTAGGTCTGTTCCGTATTCTGGTATACACCGAGATAACGATAGCCATAGAAGGAACCGACGGGCGCATTCTCTACGATGCGCAAGGCATAATTACCATTTCCGAAAGAATAGTTGTCCATCACCCATGTGCTAGGTAGTTCAAGCACTTTATTGACATTGCGGCTGATGTTGGCATTGGCGGATACGGTCCAGTCCTTATTGCGCAAGATGGTGTACTCGAACCGAAGTTCCACACCTTTATTGCTCATCTTACCAGAATTGATGTACTTCACGGAGCCGTAACCGGTGGAAGCGGGCAGTTTGGTATCCTTGAGCAACATGTCACTCGTCTTTTTGTCGTAGTAGTCGAAGGTCACCGTGAGTCGGTTGAAGAGCCTCAGGTCAACACCCAAGTCAAATTCACGGGTGGTTTCCCATTTGAGGTTGTCGAGCTGCATGCGGTCGGGTGTGATGGCCGGCATGTTCATATATTGTCCGAGACTCTTGTAGGCACCGAGATAGATGGATGCTCCTGAGGGTGATGTGCCCGACCATCCATAGCCGAACCTGATCTTTCCCTCATTGAACCATTTCTTGAAACTGTCGCTCCAGAAATGCTCCTGCTCAATATTCCAAGAAGCACCAAAAGCGGGGAAGGTGCCCCAGCGTTTCTCCTTACCCATCGTGGAGTTACCCTCATGGTTGATGGTTCCGCGGATCACATAACGGTTATCATAGGAATAGACCGCCTGTCCGATCATGGAGATGGATCTGCGCTCAGAGTTGCCTGAGCCCGACGAAGCCACCACACTACCCACGACAGGATCGCTCAGGTTGGCTGATGCATTGCCGTAGGTGCTGCTGCTGTAACTGAAACTCTGGTTGTCGGAAGTCTTGACGAGAGCCGTGGCGATGATCTTGTGCTTCTCTGCAATAGACCCGTTATAGATCAGTTTGTTTTCTGTCTGCAGGGCGAAGGCGTCCGTTGTGGCATCCACACTTCTGTTGGCAAAACTGCTGGTCCAAAGCACTCCGGTAGCCACTTGCGGCAGGAACTGTCTGTTTTTGGTCGTACGCATGTTCATTGACACCCATCCCTGATATTGCAGATGGAAAGGAAAGTCATATTGCAGCGTGATGGTCATCTTCTCATCGCGCTGTGTGGTCTTGTTGTATCCTTCGTTGACCATGGCCAGCGGGTTGTAGTTGGATGAACTGATACTGCTGCCCGTACTGGTAAACGACCCTTGGAAGTCTTCATCACGTGAGAAATAGACATCCGTAGGTTGTTTGGTGTTGTCATCAATCCAATAGGGACTCATATTGGGCATTTTCTGCATGGCGATGCTGCGCACGGAAGAAAGCGCATTGGCATCCTTGTTGGTGTTGGAGAACGAGAAGTCGGTACGCACACGCAGACGGTCGCTGAAGTTATAGGTGATCTTCATTCCCGCAGAGAGTCTCTGCACGCCTGTTCCCCTGGTAGTACCTTGCTCATCATAATAACCCAGATTGAGTTTATAGACCGCTTTCTCACCACCACCCGTCATGGAGAAGTTGTTGTCGGTGATGATGGCATCCTGTTTGACGGTTTCGAGCCAATCCGTATTCACATTGTACTCATCATAATAGCGGAAGTTTGGATCATAATTGAGTTCAGCATTGTTGAACAGCATATTCATCTCGTTGCTGGCACTATTAATACCTTTCGCATTAGCCGCATTCCAGATGGCATCCTGCATAAGAGACACATACTGCGGTCCGTCGAGCAATGGGATGCTCTCCGGCTCACGTTTCATGGTGAACTTCGAAGAGAATGAGAATCTGGTTTTTCCCATTGTTCCTCTCTTGGTGTTGATAAGCAGCACACCATTGGCACCTTTCGTACCGTAGATGGCCGTTGCAGAGGCATCTTTCAGCACCTCGATACTCTCGATATTGGCAGGAGAGATATTGAGCAATGCGCCGAAATCCTCCTCATTGGCCGTAGAGAAATTGAAGTCATCAGTGATGTCGACATCCTGCGGCACGCCATCAATAACGATGAGCGGTTCGTTGGATGCGCTGAGCGAACTGGTACCACGTATGCGGATACTACTCTTCGCACCAGGATCACCTCCAAGGTTAATATCAAGACCGGCAATCTGTCCTTGCAGAGCCTCCTCAACCGAAGTGACTGGCGATGTCTCGACAATGGCAGACATATCGATTTTCTGCACCGAGGAAGTCTGTTCCAATCGTGAGATACCCATTCCATCGCGTCCGCCTCTGGCTCCAGTGACGACCACTTCCTGCAAGACAGCCTCACTCTCGAGTGAGAAATCAATCTGCGTCTGTCCTGTATAATTCACCGTTTTAGGTTTCATACCGATATAGGTAGCCCTGACCTTGATGTTCTTTGCGTCAGCAGGCACCTGCAGCACATAATTACCGTCAATGTCGGTGACAGCACCTTTGATATATCGGTTCTGGCTGTTGACAAGCACCACGTTTGCCCCAATGATGGGATCTTCGGTTCCATTCTCAAGTTTCTCTGTCACCTGTCCAGTGATGACCTTCTCCTGTGCCATCATGCTCACCGAGCACAACAACATGATGATGAACATGAACAATTGTTTAATCTTCTTCATGGCAATCAGTTTTATTGTAAGATACCATCAATGAACTGCATGCCACCATCGGAGAAAGAGAATGGCAAGCAATAATACTTCTGGCTGACACCCACCATTTTGTCTTCGGCGAATCCAGCGTAGATACGTCCACCGTTCTCGCTGATGACCATTTCCTCATTACCCATCGTGCGGAACTTACCTTTGCAGGAAGATCCTGGATACGGATAACTGGTAATGGTATTCATGAGCGATGACACGAAGTAGTTGCGTAAATAGTTGGCCAGCAGCGTCTTGTTGGATGCCGAGACATTTCCGCTAAGGGTATAGTCATCGGCGACGGTGAGAGAAGAGCATCCCGGTATTTCTGCGATATGCTCCTTGATGGCTCCATTGGTCGGCACGAAAACGATATAGCGTGTATCGTCGCTGGTGATGGTAGGCATACCGCCATTCTGCACAAGTCCTGCTTTCTGCAGCAGTTGTGAGAAGAGGTAATACTCATAGTTCTTGTCATTACCGACAGCCAGTCTGTGGGTAAGTCCATCTCCAGAGGCCTCTGCGAAGAGCATCGGATAGTCGTAGGCATATGACTTACCGTTGCTCCATTGTCCTGTGCCGGCAGCACCGTTTTTGATCTCGCGGAACCCTACAAAAGGATCCTCTTTGTAGTCAGGACTCAACTGTTGGTTGAAAAGAGCGCTGGTGGTAATTTTGCCATCATGCAGGAACCAGTAGTTGAAGGCGGTATTGGTCTCCACGACTTGTGTACCGGTGGTGCTCAACTCACCGATATTCGATGCGGTGTGCATATTGACAATACTCCGTGCCTGACCAGAACCCATATTGGCGAAATTGCCATCCACATCACTGTAGACTTCCAGGTTGCGCCCCTGGGTGGTGGTATTGAGCCTCATCTGCGGCTCATTGCGGTTGAACTGCTGGTTACTGGGCATCAAGGTGACAAACTGCGACTTGTCGGATGCGAGCGATAGCACCAATTCACTCTTGTCGAGCGCATACATGAAGCACTGATACGTCGTGTCGCAGAATGCGGGACCGACAACAGAAGAGAAGATGGCGGGCGCATCCATATTGTTCATACCATAGATGATACCATTCTCACAGAAGAGACGGTCGTCGACAGCATCGGTATTGATGAGCACCGGGGTCCCCAGAGAAGTCTGCACCCTACCCTGGTTGATTTCCTCCGGGAATACCGGATCCGTAGTCTCTGCAAACGACTGCATGATGAAATAGCGGAGAATCAGCGGATCGAGATCGCTGAGAGAATGATATCCACCCTCGGGTTTCCAGACACCTTTGAAGAACTGGTCGATGGCCTTGTTGGAGGGTGCGAAGATCGTATAGCCCACTCTCTCGAGCTGGTTCACCATCCTATAATTGGTCACCGGCCATTCCAAAGCGATATTAGGCAGAGAGCCGTGGGTCATGGTATAGACCACCTTTCCCAATGTGTTGCTGGTTTCCTGATCGGCTTCGGTGAACTCCGCATATTGGTCGTAGAGTCCGATAAAATCACTGTAGTTGGCATTGGCTTTCAATGTCTTGTAGATGGTCTCCATAGGACTGATCACCTGGTTGACATGATAAAGATAGCCATTGTCGGTGACGACAGAAGCCTGATCGGTGACGCTGGCATTGGCGACATTGAAGCCATTGCTTCCTCCAGTCCATTGGCTGCCGGGGAAGAAATACTCGTAGTTGGCCTTGGCATCGATGCCCAAAGTACCAAACATCTGATGACTGAACACAGGGAGGTAACGCTCATAATGATAAACGGTGACGGTGGTATCGACCCCGTTGAGTTTTCCTCGCATCAGTTCCATGTCATCAGCACTCCGAGTGCGGTGTTTGAAATACAATCCTGCCCCATTTTGCTTCTGCTCCTCTGTAGCCCCGTCGCCCTCATCTGGACGGAAGTTGAGCATTTTTGCCCAATCATAGGCATAATACATCAAATGGAACCCGACAGTTTTTTTCAGTTGTGCGGGATCTTTTGCAAACATGTCCTCCACGGATGTGTATCCTTTCTGTTGTAAGAAACTCTGCCACGCCCCATCGTTGGGAGCCATGACAGTGAGGATACTTTGTCCATTGACTATCGGCTGGTAGCCTGTCAGTTCAATGGCCTTTAGGAACATGGAATAATCCCCTTCGCTCTCAAGCACTTGCCATGCATTACCCTTCAGCCAACTTGGCGGGGCATAATGGTCGTCATCGGCAATATCCCTACACGAGACGACACACATACATGCAATCATCATGCTGAGCACAGTCAGAAGTGATTTGTTAGTTGTCATTTAGGTTAAATTATGAAGTTGTAATTTTAAGCAGTTTGGGTCACCACCTTCGTGGCAACGGTGTCTCATGAGTATTTGGATGCAAAAATAATAAAAAAAACAATAAAAATAAAAAAGTGGTAGAATTATCTTTTTCTACCACCATATTTTTATGGTCAATTATCAAATAATGAATAGTCCTCACACAAATCACCCCTCACACATCCGCATGAGGATCATATATGATCTATATTTAATATATTATGATTAGCCTGCGTAAAGCATTGATTAGCCTGCGTAAGATCTATGATCAGTCAGCGTAATAGGCTGCCCAACAGACAAGATCTTCCCTGACATAGCCCACTTTACCCTTGATTTTGATCTTATACCAATTTTTATATTTTCCTATGCAAGGGAAAGAGTTTTCTGGGTAATCTTTTGCACTGTCGGCCTCTGTAATGGTGGCGACCACTGCCGTGCGTGTGGAGGCACCCTTCCTCACATTGATATTTCCTGTCACGCCATCAGCTCTGACGATAAAGCCTTTACCATTCTCAGGTGACCATACCTCTACCCGGTAACCTTTCTTAGGAACTTCCTCCTCCCAATCAAGCGGATTGGCGATATAGGTAGTGGCGGTCTGACGAACATACCTTCCCACTAATTGTCCATCTTTGGACACAACCACCTTGAGACCATTATCATTTTGGGCATTCACAGCCAGCATACTCCAAAGAGCGATAAAACAAAAGAATAATCTTTTCATCTTGACATTGATTTTTTATGTATTCCAAGGGACAAATACCCCGATATGCTTGCAAAGATAATTGTTTTTCTTGGATGGTGCAAATAAATTATATATCTTTGCCATCTACAACAATCCGTTCCACATTTATGAGAAGAATTATCCTGATCCTAGCCGCTGCCATGGCAACGACATGCGCCATCGCCAATCCTATAGATATCCAACGAGCAAAAACAATCGCTCAAGACTACGCCATCGCCGGACAAGGTGTCACCCTACACACCTCTGCCAAGAGCCGCCGGGCAAACAGCCTGTCGGCACCCTATTATATCTTCAGCCGAGGCGAAGACCAAGGCTATGTGATCGTGGCAGGTGACGACTGCATCCCCACCATTATCGGTTTCACGGATCATGGCGACTTTGACGAAAGCAAGGAAGCCCCACAGCTGCTGGGACTGCTCAACCACTATGCCGAGATGGTGGAGAAGATGCAAGCAGAAGGCCGCAACACCCCCTACCATGACTCATCTGCCAGCCGAGCCAACGCACCTGGCATCGCCCGCAGCCGGGAGAATGTCCCCACCCTTCTCACCACCCATTGGAAACAAGACTCACCCTATAATGATATGGTTCCGCTGCTCAAAGACGGCAATCGTGCCGCCGCAGGATGCGTAGCCATCGCTGGCGGTCAAGTGTTCTACTACTGGCGCAGGGAGATGCCATCCAAGTTGCCGGCCACCACACCGACCTATGGTCATGGCGATGTGCCTGTGACAGAAGACTACGTCATCCAGAAAGGGACACCTCTGAAATGGAATCTGATGTGCAACTCCTACAGCGACCAGCCCCAAGAGTACCGTCAGGCCGTGGCCACCTTCACCGCAGCTATCGGCATGCAGACGTGGATGAGTTATGGAGCGGCATCAGGAGCCTATATCTGGGATCTCCCCTTCGCACTTTACGGTCTCAACAGTCAACGGGCAGACAAAGCCAGCGGACATACCGACGCCACATGGTCTGCCCTGATTTACACCGATCTGCTCAAAGGCCATCCCATCATATATTCCGGATATGACACCAACGTGGAAGGACATGCCATCGTCATAGACGGTTATCGTGCCAATGGCGACCTTTTCCATTTCAACTACGGATGGGGCGGACAAAGCGACGGCTACTACACGGTGTATGAGAGCGGCGACAACAATATCTACTACAGCGGCACGCCAACCGTGATGTATGACATCTACCCGCTCCACCAGCACATGGAAGCCACCATCCAGTTGCCGGGAAAAATCTACGCCAACGTGAGCAATGAAATCGGGGTGCGGGTGACCAACCTTTCCACTACTCCCGCTTCCGGCATCTACCTCTTTGCCAATACAACCGGGAAAAAGCCTAGCAGCCTGACTTCTGCCTGTGCCTCAGATACGGAAAGCGCCATAGACACCGACGAGACCTTTGACCTTACGCTGACAGCCATGCCCACTTCCACCACACCGTGGTATTTTTACGTGACCGATGGAGAATTGAAAGTGCTCGATACCAAGATGGTCATCCCACAACCATCTAATGCCAACTTAAGGCTCAAAAACATGAGCATCCAAGGCAGCAGTGACAAAGAACGTCATGGCGAAACCGATTTCACCGTGGTCTACAATACCCGCGCATCCGCTATCGCCCAACTTCAAAATACTGGCCATACGGGGTATTGTGGGGAGATGACCATCACCATCGAGAAATCAGAAGATGAAGGAGCAACCTGGCAAAAGGTCGGTGAAAAGACAGGAGATATCGACATCAAGTCCCATGACACTTCGACTGCCAACATTCTGATCACCAACTCCACATCGACACCCATCAAGAGTGACCAACTATACCGGATAAAAGCCAATGCGCCACTCTCCTCAGAAGGTGATTCCCTACATCTCGACGATAGCGAAGACCTGTTTTGCTATTTTATCCTGAAGAAAGCAGACCTGAAAGTGGAAAGTTTCGAGGACGGCATCCTCACCCTCATAGGGCACTGGGACCCTACCCGATTCAACAGTTCTGCCGTGGCTCTTAAGGATGCCTATGCCTCCGTCACGGTATACGATCTGAGGAAAGTGAGCAGCGTAGGATCCATAGAACCCCTCGGCATCAATCCCAATGCGCTTTATTATGTCGCCGATGACTCTTTTGGCAGTGGGGTAAATGTGGTGAAAGACGGCCATTGCGAGCATCTATCGCTGACCCAAGGTCATGATTTCGCCCCATTAGATGCTTTTCACATCAGCACCTCCACACTCACACTCACCGGCAAACCCTGTAAGTGGAGCGTCATCACCACCCCCGTCACGGTCACCGTGCCTGACGGCATCATCGCCCGCAGCATCGACGGACATACCTCTACAGGCATCACCAACAAGACCACGGATGTGACCGTCATGGAGGCAGGGCATACTTATCTGATCATGACCACAGATGACAAGAGGCAGCAGTTGGCAGGAGAAGACTGTGAAGTGCCTGCCTCGCCTGTCGCCAATACCGATTCGGCATTTATCGGCACCTATACATCCATCATGCTGCCTGATGGGGCGATGATGCTCAATGACAACGAAAACCAGTCATTCAACTATTCCTACGAGCAAAGCGTCATCGGTGCGCTCAGCGGATATTTTAAAGCCGATGACATCAATCGCCTGTTTTTCGCCAATTCCAACACGACACTCGACCCAGCATACCTGGTGCTGGCACAGAGCATCCGCTCAGCACGAAAGACGCTTGACAGGCATCGCGACATTGTGTCTGAAGAAGCGTACCAGTCCTTCCTTACTGCCATCGAAGCAGCAGAACATGAATTCACCCATCGCAGCGGCAGCCAACTCACCACGTCGTCAAAAATCAAGAACTGCGCGGCAGAACTTGATGCGCTCGGCATCGACTACACCCGACAGATAGTGGATGTAGGCTATGCAGAGGTTGACTTCTCCTCCTACATCACCAATCCCTCTTTTGAGGTAAAATCCACCGTGGGATGGACTCTTACCCAACCACTCAACACCGCTGTCTCCAGCAATACCGCAGCAAAAGTATGCTCCAACTCCTCCCTCACCTATTTCTCCGTTGGTGCCGATGGTGGCTATCTGCTCAACAATACCTATAACTACACCAACAATGACGGTCAGAAAGAAACCATGGGAGTGGGTATCTCACAAGTGGTGAGCGGTTTGCTCCCTGGTTATTACCGTCTGTCGGCCATGGTCACATCGGATGAGGGCAACACCATCACGGTCTTTGCCGGCGACTCCACGACAACGGTGACAGCCCATGAATTTGGGAAGCACTACCTGCAAGAAGCCGTTGTAGACCAGGTTGCTGTCGAAGCATCCGAAGGTGAGGAAACCGGCACGCTGATCATCGGCATCCGACCTGGACAATGGTATAAAGCCGACCACTTCAGACTGACCTACGTGGGATCACCAGGCAGCAACCATCAGGCAGACGGCATCCTCACCATACCTGCCACGACACCCCCCACTGTTCGAGGTATCTACACACTTCAGGGGCAACG
>CADCQC010000104.1 GCA_902803455.1 uncultured Prevotellaceae bacterium | reverse complement strand
TTATACCATAGAGGGCTCGGGCGAGTCTTTCGAAACCCGTGATATAAGAAATGACACCCCAGAATGGTATCACTATCAGATTGTCGTCAACAGGACAACTGGTGAGGTGAGTTATCAGGTGGTTTCTGATTTCCTGACACTTGCTACGGGGTCTTATACCGTGGATCCAAATGAGGTCAACATGGATGTGCAAGGCATTTTCGTAGGCGTGGGAAGAGCATTCGCCTATATGCAAATCGATAATATCCGGGTGGCTCCATATCAGGAGAGCCTGTTCCCTTATACCTTCACACAACCGGGTGTGCTGGAGATCACGGCTTCAGATGATACCTACGGTGAGGTGTCGGCTTCCTTTGAGGCTCCGTTGCCTTATCTCCTGGAGGATGAGAGCGACGATCCTCATGTCTTGGAGAATTATATCCCTGTACATATCTTCGATGAAAAGGCTGGCACCATGCCTGATGACTTTGTCGGTGGAAATGCTCATGTCTACCGTTCTGGACTGACAGGATCCAATACTTGGGCCTCCTTTGTGCTGCCTTTCGACATGTCGGCAGAGATGGTGAGTGACGTCTTTGGAACCAATGTCACAGTGGCTAACCTGCTCAGTGAGGAGGGGGACGACCATACGGCGTATTTCGAGACTACAAGTGCTGAAATCAAGGCCAACCAGCCGTTGCTCATCAAGGGGGTAAGCAATGACGGTCCTTATCTGATCAAAGGGGTGGATGCGGCTTTTGTCAGCAATCCTGTCGTGGAATCACCTTACTTCCAGTATATTGGCACGTATGTCAATATGGGGAGCACACCATTCTATAGCAGCGACTACTTCTTCACATCCAATGGTCTCTATACCGTGCCGCATGATGGGGCTAAGATGACATTGTATGGATATCGGGGATTCTTCCGCGCTAAAACGGGTGCCGGGGTGCTCAATACGGTGTTCGATGACCAGACGGCTATCAGCGAAGTGATAGGGAATGAACAACAGACATTGGATATCTATTCACTGTCAGGGCAACTCATCAGAAAGGGTGCATCTTCATTGAAGGAACTTCCTCAGGGGGTCTATATCATTAACGGAAAAAATGTGGTCGTCAGATAACATTTGCTATTATCAATAGTTGAAATTTGTCATCATCAAAATTTGAGGATATGAATGATATCAGAAAGATGATTCTCTTTGGGTGCCTGGGCTTGTCCATCGTTTTCAACTTCATGGCCTGTAAGGAGCAGCCAAAGGATAAACAACTCACCATCAAAGGTGATCTTACCAATGTGGGAGATACGCTGCTTTGCATCAATTCTGAGAGGGAGACGGAAATTGACACCATCCTGCTCAAAGATGGAAAATTCACGCATGTCATCTCCATTAATGATGTCTCACACCTGCTGATCGCCAACCCTGATGTGACAAGAGGTCTGCAAGGGCCGGTCTTTCAGATGATGGCTGTGCCAGGGGAGGTCCTGGAGATCAGCGGTGACGCCAGAGGTGAATGGAAAGTGGGTGGTACGACCTACTATCAGCAATACAATGAGGTGAAGAAGATGTTTGCTGGTATAGAGAATGTTGAAGGACTGACCAAAAAGGCCCTGGATTATATCAAGGCGCATCCCGACAACGAGGTCAATGTGGAACTCTTAGGACTGATCGCCAATCTGGATCCTCAACAATTTGACAGTGCCCTGAATTTGGTGTCGGAAAAAGTGAAGAAGGGGAGGATGAAAACATTGGTGGAGAGCATCATCAGCATGACGCAACAACAGGCTCAGGAGGCGAAAAATGTCGGCAAAGTGCAGGGGGGTGGTGTGCAGGTGCCTGATTTCAGTCTCAATGATATCCATGGCAAACCTTTCTCCTTCAGCTCTTTGCGGGGAAAATACGTGGTGATAGATTTCTGGGGCTCGTGGTGCCATTGGTGCATTGATGGCTTCCCAAAAATGAAGGAGTATTACAAGAAATACCAGGGGAAATTTGAAATCTTGGGCGTGGACTGCAATGATACGGAGGAGGAATGGAAAAAGGCGGTCGCCGAACAGCAACTGCCTTGGCTGCATGTGTATTGCCCACGGGAAAATTCCCTGCTCAAAGATTTTGCCATTCAGGGTTTTCCTACCAAGATTATTGTCGATCCGGAGGGAAAGATTGTGAAAACCATCACGGGGGAGGATCCGGAGTTTTACACGATCCTCGATAATCTATTTAAATGACAAAAAAACTCGCTGAAATCACATTCAGCGAGTTTTTTAATATCTGATCTAATCTGTTGGCTTAGAGGCTGTAGTAAATACCGAAGACGATGTTGTTGCCATCGATGTCAACACCCCACTCATCCCATTTAGCCTTGGTGTTGTTGTCCTTGGTGTGATCATAGCCGATGAAACCAAAGTGGGTCACAAAACTCAGACGGTCATTCAGATTCACTGCGACACCTGGTTTGAAACCGATGGTCAGAGCATCTCTGTCAAGACCGCTGTTGTAGGTGTGACCGTAACCGATGCCACCGTCAACAAACACGCTGGCTACCTTACCTTTCACGAAAGTGTAACGGGCATAAGGAGCAATGGTCCACTGCTTGGGGAGTCCTTTGTCATGACCTTCCCAACCGAGGGTGATACCGGCTGCCCATTCGTCATTGAAGTTGTAGCCTACCTCAGGAAGAAACTTGAAAGAGGAGACGTTGTCGTCACCATCACCTGAAGTGGAAAAACCTACACCACCGCCTACATAAAACTGAGCATTTGCACTGATGGCCATTACTGCCACCACTAATGTCATCAAAAACTTTTTCATCTTTTTACCTTTTAAAATTAAACATTCATCCCTCATCCTAATTATCCATGATGGGGAATATCGTTTTCTAAAATCGGGGGCAAAGGTAAGACTTTTTTTCTTTTCACCGACCATTTTATCAGAAAAGATGAAGATAGGTGTTAATAAATGTAAAAAGTGTACCTATTTTGAAGATAAATCGATTCTCACAAAGACGGGATAATGGTCTGAGGGGTTACGCCGTACCCACTTGCTTTGCCTGCGCTCTTCCGGGGGTTCTGGTGATTGCTTTTCTCTGATAGTGTCAGTAACGGGTGTCCAATAACTGTCGGTCAATACGCCGTATGCGTCAACGGCAATCTCGGGGGAGAGGAAGACATGGTCGATGCGGCTGTTGGTCTTTTCCTCTGTCTTGTAATTATTGAACGTGCCGTTCTCGGCAAACCGGATTCGGGCATGGGCATAGCTGTCGGCCAACAGTCCGGATTGGGTAAAGATGGAATAAATCTCATCTTCTTGATCCACATTGAAGTCGCCGGTCAGCACCACGGGGTGGTTTTGGGCGATAGCACGGATTTTGGACATGACGAGATGGGCACTCTCACGACGCGCGATACGACCCACATGATCCATGTGAAGGTTGAAATAATAGAATTCCTTTCCCGTCTGCTGATGGACAAACCTTCCCCAGGTGCAGATGCGGATGCAGGCGGCATCCCATCCCAGTTGGGGCTTTTCTGGGGTCTCATTCAACCAGAAATTGCCACTGTCGACCAGACGCAGACGGTCGGAACGATAGAAGATGGCGGCATATTCACCTTTTGTCTTTCCATCATCACGGCCTACACCGATATAGCGGTAATGGTCTAAACCCTTGAGCAGATCCAGCAACTGGGGATGCAGCACTTCCTGGGTCCCGAAGACATCGGGTGAGAGAAAGTTCACCTGATCGCAGATCACTTGGCAACGTTTTGACCATACATCACCATTGATAGAGTCTCCACTGTTTTTCTGGCGGATATTGTAAGTGCCGACAAGCATCTGTTGAGCATTGGTTGACAGATACGTCGTCGTGACAAGCAACAGGGTCATCAAAGCCCTCATTTTTACCATTCGTTTTTTTGTCATTTTGATCATGTTCATGATAGATTTATTGATTATTAATGCAAAAGTAATAGATTCAAATGAAAATGGCAAAATTCTTCTTTTCTTGGAACAATAACAAAACTCTCTGAAACAATGATTGGGGCGGTTTTGCATAATAATGGTTAATTTTGCGTGACAGTTGGTGAGATTATACGTTATAAAATAATTAATATGCAGTTATGAGAAAATTTTGGTTACTGATGCTGTCCTTATGGGCGGTATGCAATGTGAATGCTCAAAATCCTTACTTGCCTCTGTGGGAGCATCTGCCCGACGGAGAACCGCGAGTATTTGAGGATCCCGACCATCCTGGAAAATTCAGAGCTTACATCATCGGTTCTCACGACATCACCTATTCTGCCTATTGTGGCAATGATATGCGCATGTGGTCGGCTCCTGTGGAGGATCTCAGCCAGTGGAGGGATGAAGGACCTATCTTCTCTTGGTTTGTCGATGGCCAGTGGGATACGATGTATGCGCCCGATCTTGTGGAGGTGAAAGACAAGACCACTGGGAAGAAAACATATTATCTCTATCCGCATTCCAGAGGGTGGAGAAGAGTGGCTATGGTCTGCAAGGGCGACCGTCCCAACGGACCTTTCACACCTGTCAACCTCACAGAGGATGGACGGCAGTGCCTGCCTGGATCGCTCATCGATTTCGATCCTTCGGTCTTTGTGGAGAATATCACGGATAAGAAAGATCCTGATTACGATAAGGGATTCCGGGCATACGTATATTATGGCTTCCGCCATTCTACAGCGTATGAACTCGACCAAAACAATATGTATGCCATGCGTCCAGGCACACAATTGCACGACTATTTCATCCCTGCCAGTGAGCGCTATGGGGTCGTGCTCGACCCGCCGGGAACAGAATATCCTGCATTGTATAAAGGACAGAATCCGGGTGACTTCAATTTCTTCGAGGCTT
The DNA here is from genome assembly GCA_902803455.1 of uncultured Prevotellaceae bacterium. Taxonomy (GTDB): domain Bacteria; phylum Bacteroidota; class Bacteroidia; order Bacteroidales; family Bacteroidaceae; genus Prevotella. The sequence goes on along the minus strand of CADCQC010000104.1, from coordinate 261 downwards.
CTTCTATCCGCCAGATAGGCAACAAGTATGTCATGGTGTTCTCTGGATACTCAGGCCCTGACTATGGACTGGGCTCCACAAACTCTGCTTTGAGGTATGCCTACGGTGATTCTCCCCTCGGACCTTGGAGGTCGGGTGGCGTACTCGTCGACTCGCGTGGCGTCGTCCCCAATGAGGATGGCTCGAAATTGATGACGGCCAACTTCGCCCACAACACCCATGGCTCATTGCAGGAAATCAACGGCCAGTGGTACGTCTTCT
>CADCQC010000103.1 GCA_902803455.1 uncultured Prevotellaceae bacterium | reverse complement strand
TTCATAGGAAGGAATGATTGTCTGTAGTGTTCGAAATACCGTGAGAAGCGAGAAAGAACGCAACACCCCTGCTGATGGAATGCAGACCGAAATCGGCCGGGTTGATTTCGGACAAGGGCAGCCAGAAACAGGCATCCGCATCATCGCCGGCATGCAATAATGTGGTATCTTTCACCTCACACAGGAAGAACAAGTCGAGTGTAGGAATATCCAGGCCGGCATACAGATAATTGTTTGGCAGACTGAACAGATAACGTGAGCGGGTCACCGTCAGACCTGTTTCTTCGAACACCTCACGGGCCACACCATCCTCTGCCCGCTCGTGCATGTCGGCAAATCCTCCTGGCAGGTCAAGTGTTCCCTTGGCTGGTTCTCTTCCGCGCCGCTCCACGAGCAACCGACCCTGGTCATCGGTGATGAGGGCCACATAGGCACTGCTGGGATTGAGATAGTATTCAAACCCACAGGCGACACACCGTTTGCTTTTTTCGTCTTGAGGCAGAAACTGCTCACTGCCGCAACAAGGACAATAGTGGAAAAGATGGAGTGGATGCACGATTTACCAGTTGTCGGTACGGAATGGGAAAAGCGGCAGACCTGCAGCGTTCTTCAGATTGCCGATTTGGAAGTTCTTGAAGCAGTAACGCACCGCCACAGGCTGACTCACCTCCGGACAAGATATTTTGATGGTCTCATCCCAATAGTTGCCACCTGGCTGCCAGAAGTGCACGGCCTTGGCCGGGTGGAACACCTTGTCGGCACCTGCCAACTCAAATCCTTGAATGTCTTCGAAACGGTTGATGGCTCCGTAATCATCGGCAAGATGGATATGCACGTCGCTACCTACAATCTTCATGTCTTTGAAAGAGGCGCTTTTGCACCACACCTCACCCATTCCGTAGGTCTGGTTGAGTGCCAACAGTGCCAGCCGTTGACCCACCTGCTTTTTTTGTGCAGGATGTATTTGGGTCGTCTCATAAGGATAGGCCAAGTCGTTGGTACAGACAAGACCGCTATTAGGAATGATCGTAGAGGCGCGATATTGTTGCTCGCGCAGACGGGCTCCGCCATCACCATTGATGTCATCATAGAAATATGGGGCGATCTCTACGAAATAGAAGGGTAGCTCGCCCAGACCAAACTGTTGGCGCCACTGTTCGACAAGCAGTTTCATCCGGTCGGAATATTGGTTGCCAGGATCACCCACATTAGAGCAACCTTGGTAGTATATGATTCCTTTCACAGAGTATTTCAGGATGGGGTTGAAGGTGCCGTTGCCCCATAACAAAGCACGGTGGTAATCCCATTGTGGTTTGAATTTCACGATGCCGTCGGAGTCGGTGGGCTCATTGGTGTATTTCTGAAGATTTTCCTTGGTCAGCCAACTTTCCACACGGCTGCCGCCTTTGTTGGCCATGATCAGTCCCACGGGGATATCGAGCGCGCGGTTCACGGCCTGAGCGAAAAAGTAGCCGGTGGCCGAGGCATCAGCGATTGTCTGCGTGTTGATCTCTTTCCATTCACAAGCGGCGTCTTCCAACGGGGTCATCGACATGACGCTGGGGATTTTCACGTAGTGGATACCCTTGTATTGACGGGCGTTCAGCACTTCATCGATGTAGCCCTCTACAGGACAGTTGCCGAAACCTCGCATCGGCATCTCCATGTTGGACTGTCCGGCACAGACCCATACTTCTCCTGCAAGAACGTTGTGGATGGTCACAGCACCATTGCCATCATCGAAGGTGATGCTCAACGGGGTATAACTGGCGGCAGGTGTCTTTACCTTGAGCAGCCATTTGCCGTCTTTCCCGGCTTTTGCATGGGCAACAGCGTCGCTCCATGAGACTTTTACACGGATATCGCTGCCAGCTTTGGCCCATCCCCATAGCCTCGCATCGGTGTTTTGTTGAAGTATCATATTGTCGCCGATCATATGCGGCAACTTCACCTTTGACTGTGCATAGGAAGCAACAGCGAAAAGCATCACAGATAAAATGATTTTCTTTATCATGTTTTGAACGGGTTTTTTTAAAACAGATGCAATATTACAAAAAAAATGTTACCTTTGCAATAAATTGGAAAAATTACTTAATCGAATTACCTTATTAAAGAAAATGAAAAGATTGTTTACGCTGCTGACCATGCTGGTCATAGCCATCAGTATGTCGGCGCAGACTGTGAGAGTGCTGAACTTATGGCCTATGGGGGCGCCCAACAAAAATGGCATGTCTACGGATACCGCAAAGGTGTGGGTCTATCTGCCCGCTGAGAAGAAATCGACCGGGCGGTCTATCGTCATTTGCCCGGGCGGCGGTTATTCAGGACTGGCCATGGATCATGAGGGCCACGAGTGGGCAAAGTTTTTCCAGAATATGGGCATTGCCGCTTTTGTGCTGAAATACCGGATGCCTCATGGCAATCCAGAGGTGCCCATCTCTGATGCCGAGGAGACCATCAAGATGATCAGACGGAATGCCATGCAATGGAAACTGAAGTCCAATGAGGTGGGTATTATGGGATCATCGGCTGGCGGTCATCTGGCTTCCATCGTGGCGACACTTGGACAACGTACGGCAAAGCCCAATTTCCAGATCCTTTTCTATCCTGTCATCACCATGATGAACGGGTTCACTCATCAGGGCTCACACGACAATTTCTTGGGCAAAGGCAACAAGAAACGGCAAGAGAAAAATTTCAGCAGCGATATGCAGGTGACACGCAACACCCCGCGGGCTTGGATCGCTCTGAGTGATGACGATACCGTGGTGCCTCCTTCCAATGGTGCCAATTACTATATGGAACTTTACAGGCATGACGTGCCGGCTTCCTTACATGTCTACCCCGAAGGTGGTCACGGATGGGGAAGTAGGTTGAGCTTCAAATATCATATTGAGATGATCATGGAACTGAAAGCCTGGCTCGACAGTTTCTAACGAATCCGTACAAAAACTTCTATACTATGAAATCAAACCCATTCTTCAGGTTGCTGTTGACAGCCATCATGCTGTTGACAGTGACGCTTCACGCCGGTGCAGCCAAGGTTTCTACCTTCGGCATTGGCAACAAGACTTTTTTGCTTAACGGACAGCCTTTTGTCATCAAGGCTGCCGAAGTGCATTATCCTCGTATACCACGAGCCTATTGGGAGCACCGTATAAAAATGTGCAAGGCATTGGGCATGAATACGCTTTGTCTCTATGTATTTTGGAACATCCATGAGCCGCGGGAAGGTCAGTTTGATTTCACCGGCAATAACGATGTGGCAGAATTCTGCCGCCTGGCGCAAAAAAACGGCATGTATGTCATCGTACGCCCTGGTCCCTATGTGTGTGCTGAATGGGAGATGGGTGGACTGCCCTGGTGGCTCTTGAAGAAAAAAGATATCCGCTTGCGTGAGCAAGATCCTTACTTCATGGAGCGCGTGAAGATCTTCGAACAGAAAGTGGGCGAACAACTCGCCCCGCTCACCATCCAGCAAGGCGGACCCATCATCATGATACAGGTGGAAAACGAGTATGGCTCGTATGGAGAAAACAAACCCTATGTCAGTGAGATTCGCGACTGCCTGCGCTCCATCTATGGCCATGAGATGGCGCTCTTCCAGTGTGATTGGTCGTCCAATTTTGAGAAAAATGGCCTTGATGACCTCACATGGACCATGAATTTCGGCACAGGAGCCAACATCGACCAGCAGTTCCGCCGTCTGGGCGAACTGCGTCCCGATGCCCCGAAGATGTGTTCTGAGTTCTGGAGCGGCTGGTTTGACAAATGGGGCGCACGCCATGAGACACGACCTGCCAAGGACATGGTGGAGGGGATGGACGAGATGCTCTCCAAAGGGATCTCCTTCTCGCTCTACATGACGCATGGAGGTACCTCGTTCGGTCACTGGGCGGGTGCCAACAGCCCGGGATTCGCTCCTGATGTCACCTCTTACGACTACGACGCACCTATCAACGAATGGGGACTTGCCACACCAAAATTCTGGGAATTGCGCAAGATGATGGAGAAATACGACGAAAGAGGTTTCCCCTTACAGGGGGGACGGAAAGGCGGCTTGCCTGCTGTGCCCAAGGCACCCATGCCGATTATCACCGTGCCGAAGTTTGAACTGACGGAGTTTGCCACCCTCATGACTGCTGTCACAAAGGATGGAAAAACAGAGAATGGGGCTTTGAAGACCTTTGAAGAGATGGACATGGGTTGGGGTATGATGATTTACTCCACCCGACTGCCCGAAATCACCTCTTCCAGTGTTCTGACAGGAGAATTTCATGACTTTGCACAGGTGTTCATCGATGGGAAATATATCGGCAAGATTGATCGTGTGAAGAATGAGAAGTCTCTCACCATCCCTCCCGTCAAGAAAGGTGCCGACCTGATAATCATCGTTGAAGGCATGGGCCGTATCAACTTCGGACGTGCCATCAAAGACTTCAAAGGTATTATCGGCAAGGTCACATTGACAACAGAGGCAGACGATGCCGAGATTGTGATGTCGCCAAAGAACTGGACAAACGTCGCCATTCCTGATGACTACGAGACAGCCAAGAATGCACTTGACATGGTGAAAGGCTTCAACACCAATCTGCCGAACGTGAAGGGTAGTGTACCAGGTATCGCTGTTACAAGGAATTATGAGGAATCGGCTAAGCTCGCTGATTTCATGAAACCAGGCTACCATCGCGGCTACTTCAACCTCTCGAAAGTAGGCGACACCTTCCTCAACTTCGAGACTTGGGGCAAAGGTCAGGTGTGGGTGAACGGCCATGCCATGGGGCGCATCTGGAGCATCGGTCCGCAGCAGACGCTTTATGTGCCAGGTTGCTGGCTGAAGAAAGGTAAAAACGAAGTTATCGTGCTCGATGTGACTGGACCAAAAGAAACCGTAGTCTGGGGACAGGCTGAGCCAGAATTGAACAAGCTGCAACTGGAAAAGACCAACAAGCACAACAATATCGGCGACAAGCCCGATCTCAATAGTGCTACCCCCGTTGCCTTCTCTGTCATCAACGGTTCTGCCGTTGCCACCAGCCAACCCACTGCACAGTTGGGCAATGGTTGGCAGACCTTCCGTTTTACTGCTCCCCAGAAGGGACGATACCTCGCCATCGAGGTGATTTCTACCCAGAAGGAAAACGACCGCGTGGCCATCGCTGAAATCTATTTGCAAGGAGCTGACGGCAAACGGATGAGCCGTGAATCATGGACAACGAAATATGCTGATTCTGAGGAAGAGAACGGCAACCACACCGGTGACAAGGTTTACGACTTGCAGGAATCGACCTCTTGGCAGACAGAACATGGCAGCAGCATGCCGCATCTGTTGGTCATTGACCTCGGATCAGAGCAGCGCATCAATGCCTTGGAGTATCTGCCGCGTGCCGAACAAGGTGCGCCAGGATGCATCAAGGAGTTTAGAATATTTGTTTATTAACATCTTGGGAGGGTGTGCTGATACACCCTCTTTTTTTGTCATGAGCGACAAGGCATATTTGCAGAGACTGATCAAGGAAGGTGAGCACCAGCAACAAGATTTCAAATATAAAATCACGGATGCTTGCAAGTTGGCTAAGTCGGTATCGGCATTCGCCAATACAAAAGGCGGACGGCTGTTGATCGGCGTGCGTGACGATGGCCACCTTTCCGGAGTCAGATCTGAAGAGGAGATCTTCATGATGCGGTCGGCTGCGACAGATTATTGCAGGCCTGCTGTTGATCTATCGTTCCAGACCTTCTTGACTGAGGGACGTTCTGTTGTCGTGGCCACCGTGACCGCCTCAGACCACAAACCTATCAAGGCTTTGGGTGAGGATGGCAGATGGCGGGCGTATATACGGATAGCGGATGAGAATATCGTGGCCTCACCCGTTCATCTGCGTATATGGCTTGACGAACAGTCGGCAAAAGGGCATCTGATCAGTATCGGGGAAGAGGAGGAACAAGTGATGGCCTGTTTGTCAAAAACGGCAGGCTTGCCGTTGCGT
>CADCQC010000102.1 GCA_902803455.1 uncultured Prevotellaceae bacterium | reverse complement strand
CACCGAAACTCGACATCTTATAGGGTTTGTCGATGCCTATGATGACCCCTTCATAGAAATTCATACAGGCCTGTTAAATGGAACAGATGATGGAGATGACGCCCACGATGGCGCAATAGATGGCAAAATAGATCAGCTTGCCTTTCTTCACGATATTGAGCATCCACTTGCAAGCGAGGCATCCGGCCACAAAGGCAGCCATGAATCCCACGACGAGCGCGGATACCGACATGTCGCCGACGGCAGCCTCTGTCCCACCCTTAGCGGCTTTCATCACATCGAGTAAGGCCTCACCGAGGATGGGAGGTATCACCATGAGGAAGGAGAACTGTGCGAGCTTCTCTTTCTTGTTGCCCAGCAGGAGTCCGGTGGCGATGGTACTACCCGACCTCGACAATCCAGGCATGACAGCCACGGCCTGTGCGATACCGATGATAAAAGCGTCAACAGGTCCGATTTTCTCCTTCTGTCTGGGACGTGCGAAATAGGAGAATGCCAGCAGCGATGCTGTCACCAGCAGCATGCACCCCACGATGAGCAGACCCGATCCGAAAATCTCCTCCACATAATCTTTCAGGAACAATCCCACGATTCCCACGGGAATCATCGAGATGAGGATATTGATGACATAACGTGTCTCCTCATTGAGTTGGCCTTTGAAGAGTCCTTTAAAAATCCAGATGATTTCTTTCCAGAGAATGACGATGGTACTCATCACAGTGGCCACATGAACAGCCACGTTGAACGTGAGGTTATCCTCTCCATTGACACCAAACAGATATGCGCCGATGGTCAGGTGTCCGCTGCTCGACACAGGCAGATACTCGGTAAGTCCTTGTACGAAACCGAGCAACAGTGCTTCTAATTCACTCATTATTTACTATGATTTTTCAATGCATTGATTTCTTCCTCTTCCGTCGTGTCGGAGCTTTTATCCCGATGAATGATGGCATAGATCATTGATACGAATCCGAGGAAGCACACCACGGGAGCCACCTTGACCCTCATGGTACTGAAAATGTCGGGATTGAACGCGTTCTCATCCGATCCTGCTCCACTCATGAGGATGAAGCCAATGATGACCACTGCCATGCCGATGGCGAGGATGATGAAGTTGGTGCGTCCAAATGCCAGATTTCGTTTATCCATAAAGAAAACAGAAAATTGGGTTGGAATAAAATGTTATGAATCAGATTTTATAGAGTTCTCCAGCCTTCATTTTCAGGAATTTGTTGACTGAGAACCATGAGCAGATGGTGGTGATGATGACACCGAAAAGCATCACTGCGACGGCAGTGACAGCAAGCACTTGCCATGTGATGACCTCGGTGACATCGGGTTGGAACTGGTAGAGCGAGTAGACCCCCACTGCCAACACGATATTGGCGATCAGGCCGGCTATAAAACCGAGCACGATAGCCCTTCGGATGAATGGTTTCCTGATGAATCCCCACGATGCTCCCACCAGTTTCATGGTGTGGATATTAAATCTTTTGGCATAGATGCCCAGTTTCACGGTGTTGTTGATCAGCACGAAAGAGACGATCAGCAACAGAGCTGCCAATGTGAGGAGCACGAGACTGATTTTTCTGAGCATGCTGTTGACACTCTCGATGAGGTCCTCGGGATATCTGATCTCCGTGACGTCGGGCAATTTGGTCAGTTCAGCCGAGATCCATTTGATGGAGTCGTTGTTGGCATAATCGGCATTGAGTTGGAATTCCACGGATGCCAGGAAGGGATTGGTACCGGCAAATTCTGAAGGGTCTGTGCCCAACAGTCTTGTCTGCTCCTTGAGCACCTGTTCCTTACTGATGTATTCCAAAGAGTTGATATACGGTTTTGTCATCAGATTGTCGCAGAGCTGTTGTGCCTCAGAATCAGTGACATCCTCATTGAGCAACATGGTGACCGTAAGGTTTTCCTTCACATAAGCCGACAGGTTGTGTGCCGTAAAGACAGAGAAGACCACCATACCTAAAAGAATCAGCACCATGGCAGTGCTGATGCACAAAGTGAACACCTGCAATCCTTGACGATTGCGGGCTTTTTTCTTGTTATTTCCCATTTTTACAGGTTATAATACACCAAATTTGGTGCAAAAGTACTAAAAAAACCTTGGTGCGGCAACACTTTAACGACTATTAACGCATGATGCCCGAAAAAAAACATTACCTTTGTAGCATATAGACATCTGACTATGAGTACCATCATTTATCCATCTCCCATTTTCGGCCCGGTTCACAGCCGCCGTTTGGGATTGTCGCTGGGCATCAACCTGCAGCCTGGCGACGGCAAGGTATGTTCTTTCGACTGCATCTATTGTGAATGTGGGTTCAATGCCGACCATCGTCCGAAATCGCCACGCCCCACCCGTGAGGCAGT
>CADCQC010000101.1 GCA_902803455.1 uncultured Prevotellaceae bacterium | reverse complement strand
ACCGTTGCAATCGACCACTCTGCCATCTCTCCTAATAAATGAGGTGCTTTGTCGAAAGCGAGTGCAAAATTAATGGAATAATTTGTTTTGACCAAATTTTCATCCGTTTTTTTTCTATGATGATGGGATTTTTGTTATTTTTGCAGACTATGACGTATCCGAACAACTTTGAACAGAAAATAGGCTTCAACGAAATCCGGCAACTGCTCCTCGAACGTTGCCTCTCCACTCTCGGCAAAGAACTGGTGGATAAGATGACCATGATGACCAATGCAGACGAGATCAACCAGCGACTGAACGAGGTGAGAGAATTCCGACAAATCCAAGCTTCTGCAGACGACTTCCCCCTACTCTATTTCTTTGATGTCCGCCCCAGCGTGGCTCGTCTCCGCCTGGAAGGGACACACCTCGACGAAGGAGAGCTGTTTGATCTGCGCCGTTCGCTGGAGACCATCAGTATGATCGTGTCATTCCTCAACCGCAAAGAAGGAGGTGAGAATGTCTCATCGACAGACATGCCCGTCTATACCTACCCTGCCCTACATGAGCTGACCAATGGGGTGAACACCTACCCCACCATCATCCAACGGATAGACCAGTTGCTCGACAAATATGGAAAGATGCGTGACAACGCCTCTCCCAAACTATTGGAGACCCGACGTGAGTTGTCGCGCACGCAAGGCAGTATCTCGCGTACGCTTAACAGTATCCTGCGTGCCGCCCAGAATGAAGGTCTGGTGGACAAAGATGCCAGTCCGACTATCCGTGATGGCCGTCTGGTGCTGCCCGTGGCTCCCGCCATGAAACGTAAGTTGCGTGGCATCGTCCACGATGAGAGTGCGACAGGAAAGACCGTTTTCATCGAACCGGCAGAAGTGGTAGAAGCCAACAACCATATCCGTGAGCTGGAATCAGAGGAACGTCGCGAGATTATCCGTATTCTCACGGAGTTGGCGAAGGAACTGCGTCCGCATGTTTCCGACATGCTGCATTCCTATTCGCTGATGGCATCCATAGACTTTATCCGTGCGAAGTCGCTGTTGGCCGACCTGACGGGAGGTTTCGAACCCAAGGTGTCATCCACCCCACATATCGACTGGATACGAGCCACCCACCCTTTGTTGCGTCTGTCGCTGACCAAGCAAGGCAAGCCCATCGTGCCGCTCGACATCATGCTCACCTCCGACAAGCGCATCCTGATTATCTCCGGTCCCAATGCCGGCGGCAAATCGGTGTGCCTGAAGACCGTGGGACTCTTGCAATATATGCTGCAGTGTGGTTTGCCCATTCCTATCGGTGACCGTTCTCAGACCGGTGTTTTCGAGCATATCATGATCGACATCGGCGACGAGCAGAGCATCGAGAACGACCTGAGCACCTATTCCAGTCATCTGCTCAACATGAAGATGATGATGCGTCGTGCAGACGGTCACTCATTGCTGCTCATCGATGAGTTTGGTGCCGGCACCGAACCGCTGATTGGTGGAGCGATCGCAGAGTCGGTGCTGAAACAGTTTTGGAAGCGCCACGCCTGGGGAGTGATCACCACCCACTATCAGAACCTGAAGCATTTTGCCGATTCTCACGAGGGTGTGCAAAATGGTGCGATGCTTTATGACCGTCACGAGATGCGTCCGCTCTTCCAACTGCAAATCGGGCAGCCAGGCAGTTCGTTTGCCATAGAGATCGCCCGCAAGACAGGTCTTCCAGAGGAAGTCATCAAAGATGCTTCAGACATTGTGGGCAGCGACTATATCCAAAGCGACAAATACCTGCAAGACATTGTGCGTGACAAGCGTTATTGGGAAGGCAAGCGCCAGACCATCCATCAGCGCGAGAAAGCATTGGAGCAATCGATTACCCGCTATGAAGATGAGATCCGCCAGTTGCAGGAGAACCGCAAGACCATCCTGTCGCAAGCCAAGCAACAAGCCGAGGAGCTGTTGGCCGAGAGCAACCGCCGCATAGAGAACACCATCCGCGAGATACGCGAGTCGCAGGCAGAGCGTGAGGAGAGCAAGCGCATCCGTGAGCAATTGGAAGATTTCAAGCGCGAGGTACGCGACATCGACACTGATGCCAGCGACGAACTGGTATCGAAAAAGATGCGCCAGATACAAGAGCGCCGTGAGCGCAAGGAGAAGCGCAAGCGCGACAAGCGCGAACAAGCCGGCACCCAACCTCTTACCCCATCGAAGAAGAAAGAGACAGACCCCGCCACCTTCTCCGTGGGCGATACCGTACGCATCAAAGGACTGACCACTGTAGGCCAGATAGAAAGTATTGAGGGAAAGATGGTGTGCGTGGTGTTTGGCGACATGCGGACGAAGATGCGTCTCGAGCGTCTCGAGCATGCCGTGATGCCGAAGAAGGAAGTCACCACATCCTATACGTCTGTGGGTCCTCAGACCCGTGAGACGATCGACAACAGGAAGCTCAACTTCAAGCAAGACATCGATGTTCGCGGCATGCGAGGAGAGGAAGCCCTCAATGCAGTGACCTACTTCATCGACGACGCCATCCTGGTGGGTATGAGTCGCGTGCGCATACTTCACGGCACCGGATCGGGCATCCTCCGCCAACTGATCCGTCAATATCTGTCCACGGTAGCCGGAGTAAGCAACTACCGTGATGAGCACGTCCAGTTTGGCGGTGCAGGCATCACGGTAGTCGATTTAGAATAATTCTGCATCGTCACTCGTGAGACGATGCAGATATTCTATGATCTTATAATATAAAGTTGAATCCCAAGGAAATACCGCCGTTAGACGACAGCGGGATAAACTCCTTGCTCATTTTGCCGACCAGTCTGTCAGCCCCCAGGAAGAGGTTATATTTCTTGAAATGGAAGTTGGCAAGGAATCCGAAGCTGGCCGTATAACTGTTGACAGCAAAGCTGAGCGACCCGTCAAACCAGTCGACAGGTTTGATGTTGCCGATGAAACGTCCTTCCGCCCATGAGTAAGGTCCGTTGATACGGAAAGTACCCAACAAGCCCAACTTGAGTGCCCGATAAGTGGGAACAATATACTCTGCACCAGCATTGACCGTTGCTCCGATACCCGTCAGTCGGGCACCCTTATCCCCTTTGTCACGCAAGTTGGCAAAGTCGAGGAACTGGTCACCATAGTTATCAGCCTTGTTGTCGAGCACGTCGGGAGAGTTGGAATCAATCGACACGTCATGGAATCCATCAAAGACAAAAGCCTCAGCATCATTGGCAGCCTGATGGTCATTTGTCCAGATGATGGCACCCAGGTCCTGTAGCGCCGCACTCACCTTGAGTTCCTCATTCACCACGTAGACCGCACCAGCGTCGACAGCAAGTCCGAAACCGCTGATGCCCAATCCGAGGTCAGCATCATTGACATAATCGTAGGTGCCAGGTTTGTTGTTGTACTCCTTCGTCTTGCTACGATATTTGAATCCAGCCATACTGACATGAGCCATGTTGTTGGCAGTGATTGTCCATCTCTTCTCATCGGTCAAGTTAGCATTGACATCCTTCATGTCAAGATCAGCGTTGGCGACACCCAGCAGCACCTTAGCCTTGACGCCCACCCTCAGTCTGTCGTCGTATTGCCTTGAGTGCCCAAGTGCGATTTCAGCAAACGATTGTGCATTGACATGCACATCGCCGATATCATACGTGGTATTAGCCAAGTCAGCGGCGAACTGGAAGAGTTTGTAAGGTGCAGAAAAGTTGACGGACGTGCGTTCGCTCACCTCGAGCGTGTTGTATCCGCCCCATTTTTTGAAGCCCCAAGAAAAGAGCGTGAGTTTCAGTTGTCCGTTGATTTTGTTGTCACCAGAACTGAATCCGTTCAGCGGGTTGGTGAGATAAGGGTTGAGGAAGGAAGTTTTCTTTTTGTTGCTTCTGTCAGGATAGAGCGGGTTGTCCCTGACCAGTTCCTCATAGCCGAAATTACCCATCATATCGACATTGATATTTCCCAGGAAAGGAAACGACATATAGTTGCTGTCGTTCTCGATAGCAGGATTGATATTGTGACGGTAATAGAACTGGTCGCTGAGGAATCCTGTTCTCAGATCTTGAGCACTCACATGTCCGGCCAGACAAGTGATGGCAGCCACAGCCATATATTTGAAAGACTTTTTCATCATCTTTTGTTTTTATATTAATTCATGTCGATAGCCATCTTACCATATTTTCTGATGGCGATATCACTAACCTTGATGGTCTGGTTATAAGCATTGAGCATCACTCCGGTGACTTTGTCTGACCCGTTTTTCGCAGCCATATAGATGCGGAAAGTCAGTCCGTCGAGGATTTTGAACACCTCGTTGTTTTTGGGACGGATATAGATGACCTCCTCGGTTTTAGCCGGATTGACACCATCCTTCGACGCATCGATGACCTTCTCGACAGTCACCTCCAGCAGATCCTGCCCGATGACATTACCTTTCACGTCGATGCCATAAGCTTTTAATGTAAGATAAGCCGGAATCTTGTTTTGGATATTGGCGTTTACCTTGAGATATCCTTTGACGGTATTATCCTCAGCTTCCACAAAGCTGATCTTTTTCATCTCATCGTTCCATCCTGTGAAATCATCTTTATAGACGATCTGAGCATCCTCTCCGAAGGAGATGCCGGAAGCTACCGAGAGTCTCATTGTACCCCGATAATTATGGTCGAGTCCAATCTCCGTCTCCTGGCTGTCATCTCCTGTTCCTACAAGATCTATCAGCGCGATGCTGTCGGGCAGGTTGCGTATCACATCAGTGATGTTCGGCACAACGATAACGGTCGTGTCCCCTTTTGTGGCCGCCTCTCTTCTTCTGACGCTGATCACGCTCTTTCCGTTGGCCTTGTAACTAAACTGCGGAATATCGATACGCTGTAGGACATTTCCCTTGCTGTCCTTAGACACGATAGCACCAGTCATTTTGGTAGCGAAAGGCACCTGACTGTAAATATCGATATTAAGTTGCGGATCATAGAGGTCAAGATTGACATCATTATCAGTGAGGAACGACGGTACGTCCTTCAGTGAGACGCCACCCACACTACCAAATTGTCTGGTAGGTGCGAAAGCCCCTTTAGCAGAGATCACCTTGAGTTTGTTAGTTCCAGCCTTACCCGATACAGTGAGGTCTTTCGCCTCCACCACCTTGTCGAAGTCGATATCAGACTCTCTGACGGTGACCCCCATTTTGAGGGCGCCATGGAATCTCAAGCCAGTCCCTTTTGTGAAGCTCAGGTAACTCCCATCCGCTTTTTCCCCGGAGAGGTCGAAACCCAGAAGTTTCATCTCCACATACAAGTCTTCATTTAACTTCACATCTCTCAGTGTAAGAACATTGTTCTCATCCAGACTGATGGAGTCGCCATGGAAGGCAGCCTTCCCCAAAATGACACACTGCGGCATGTAGAACTTCATTTCCGCCACATTTTTCAGTGCATTTTGCAAATCTTGGGAGAAATCGAGTCTGACAGCGAAGCGTCCTCCCTCAATACCGACGTATGACAAGCTGCTGATCTGGTCAGACTTATAGGCATAAGTGAAATCCATATCAACCATAGGAGCTTCGAAATCGATGATGTCATCATCAGCCTTTTTGACTCTTCTTTTTCCCACAGGATTGAAGTCACCGAGATTGAGCGTATAGGTGCCGGTGTAGGTTTTTGCCGGTACGGTGAACGCATCCACCCACATGTGTGCCACGAACTCATCATCATCCATGACATGAATGCTGTATTTGCCATCTTCCTTGATTTTGAGGAAGTTATTATTCCCTAAATCCAGCACATCGTCAAGACAGATATCCCCTGTGGAATTATCATTAGGAAGTCGCAGATTGTTGCCCGTTCCGATGGTCATGTCGATGTTGCTCAAGTCGTAGTCTTTGTCTACGCATCCCGTCAATCCCATCGTGAAAATCAAAGCGGCACCGAGCGATGCAGCTTGGAAAACCTTAATCATTCTCATAAATTAATTATATAAGATCAGAATTAGAAAGTGCAAAATTAAGCGTTTTTTCACAATTCATCGGCATCCCCGTGTTAAAATATTCAAAAGTCCATAGAATGAGGACTGGTTGGGGTACTGAAAAAGCCGTGATCCAAGACAGATCACGGCTTTTTGAGAGCCTCTTGTCGGATTCGAACCAACGACCCCGAGATTACAAATCACGTGCTCTGGCCAACTGAGCTAAAGAGGCGGGT
>CADCQC010000100.1 GCA_902803455.1 uncultured Prevotellaceae bacterium | reverse complement strand
GCCCGTATGTGGAAAACCTTCAAGACGGTCTATGGCCTGAACAATGCTGCCAAGAGTGCTGAAGACACGAAGGACAAGGACGGCAACGTGGTGAAGGGACTGAAGTCTCTGTATGGCCTGACCGATGCCCAGGTGCCTAATATCGGCGACGAGGGAATCATCTTCATCCTCAATAAGAAGAGCGACAGACGCTTTGACGGCAATCCCTACGGAACATTCGGACGTGGCGGTGTCGACCATACCTTCGTTAACCCGCGTACAGGCAAATGGGTGCCCAATGCTTTCGTCGCTTTCCAGGACGGTCAGTATAAGATGAATACCTATAATGGTGACCCATCAAAGACCAACGTGTTCTGCGGCATCAACAAAACCGCCGACGGCTCGAGAACTGGTGAGAAGGGGGATGCCCACCGCGATGTCATCATGGCACGCTCGGGTGAGACCTATCTCGTCAAGGCTGAGGCACAGGTGCGCATGGGCAACTATCAGGATGCCATCAACACTGTGAACGTGCTCCGTGCTCGTGGTCAGTGGAAGAAGGGCGAGAACCGCAGCTACTACACCGACGGTTCCATGGCTTTCCTCAAAGCTGACGGCGGCGACAAGGATAACTCCACTGCCACTGCTACAACAGTGAAGAAAAACAAGGACTTCGCCGGCAAGACATTGAATAATACGGAGGCTTACTATGCTTCAATGACCCACACCAATACCTATTACCTCTCGACAGGTATTGACGAGACCACCGAAGCCAGCAACTTGCAGATAGCAAGCTATACCCAGTTGCCCGCAGAGGATGAGGCCGTTCTGGCTGCCATAGGCGCTACTGGCGACTATGACCGTATGCTGAACTTCATCTTCAATGAGCGTACTCGTGAGTTGCTCGGTGAGTGGAACCGCTGGGATGAACTGGCTCGCACCAACCTGCTCGTGAAACGGGCAAGAGCTTTCAACCCGGAGGCTGCTCCTAATGTGCAGGATCGCCACAACTACCGTCCCATTCCGCAGAAATTCATCGATACACTGCAGAATCCTGACGGCACCAACCTGAGCGATGCCGACAAAAAGGCTTGGCAGAACAACGGATATTAAAAAAGACGTATCAGCTGATAAAAATCATTCATACGTAGTAGATTTTGGTGTTTAAGAATAAAGGCCGCATCAGCAGGTGCGGCCTTTATTTCCTAAACTTTCATAGATTCTCCTGGCATCTCCTAGGCCTTCCTGGCATCTCCTAGGCCTTCCTAGCATCTCTTAGGTCTTCCTATTATCTCCTAGATTCTCCTAGGTCTTCCTAGATTTTCCTTTCCCCACCTTAAACTAAATACTTATCGCAAGAATCGCAAAAATGGTAAAAAGATTATTATTTATACTCGGCCTGATAATGACGGCCACATATGGCGCCTCGGCACAGGAGGTGGATACGACACTTTCCAGGCATGATTTCTTCTATGCTGGACAGAGCAAGCAGCGACGGATGTTCATCGTGAAGGATGGACAGATCACCTGGAGTTATGAGGATCAGTTGAAGCGTGGTGAGATTAGTGATGCCATACTGATGTCTGATGGTCATGTGTTGGTGGCTCATCAGTATGGGGTGGCAGAAGTCACACAAAACAGCGAGACCGTATGGAGCTATGCGGCACCAGAGGGAACGGAGATCCACACCATACAGCCCATAGGAAAAAATCATGTGGTCTATGTCCAGAATGGAAAGCCTGCAAAAGCGGTGGTCATGGAGATTCCTGCTTGCCGCATCGTCAGAGAGTTTGAACTGCCGATCAATGAAAAGGGCTCCGTGCACGGACAGTTCCGAAATGCCCGCCTCTCCAGCCGTGGCACGCTTCTCGTGGCCAATATGGCCATGGGATGCATCCATGAGTTCACAAGCGACGGGAAGGAAGTGGACCGATGGGGCGGAATGCTGCCCTGGAGCGTACAGGAGATGCCGAAGACGGGCAACCTGCTCATCACAGGACGAAAAGGCAAAATTCAGGAAATCAACCGAATGGGGAAGACCGTGTGGGAACTGAACACCACCGAATACGGCGTGACCCAACCTCAAAAGACCGTGCGCCTGAAGAATGGCGGACACATCATCAACAATTGGTATAATGAATGGAACAAGGAACCGATGGACACGGCCAATGCGCCCGTTCAGGCCATCGAGGTGGACAAGGACGGCAAACTGGTATGGCAGCTGAAGGCTTGGCGGAATCCTGACCTGGGCCCTTCCACGACCATCCAACTGCTCGACGAACCTGTCAACCGCGACCGTCTGTTCTTTGGTGAGTTCAATGCAAAGACACCCAGACTCTTTATGGGACCTAATGAACCGATAGGTACTGGCCTCGGCATCCATCCTGGACGTGTGGCGTGGATTCACTGCCCGGGGGTGGCGAAATGGGACGGCAGGACCGGCCTATGGGTGGAAGACCGTTGGAATGATCAGCAAAAGGCCGATGCGATGGTGCGTGAGGCGGTGGTGCAACTCACGGGCGAACCTACGCCCATAAAAGCATGGAAAGCGCTCTTCAAGCATTTCAACAAAAATCATCAACGGGGCAACCGTGGCTACAAAAAAGGGGAGAAGATTGCCGTGAAACTGAACCTCAACAATGCCATCACGCATCGCGACACGGTGGAGTTGAACTCCTCACCATTCGTCACCTTGGCTTTGGTGCGCTCATTGATACGTGATGGTGGCGTCCGTCAGGAGGATATCGTGCTCTGTGAACCAAGCCGGGCGATCACCGACTCCATCTATGAAAAAGTTCACAGAGAATTCCCCAGGGTCGTGTTCATCGACAACATCGGAGGCGATGGCCGCCAGAAATGCGAGTACTATCCCGAGCAGATTGTCTATTCGACAGACAATGGTAAGATGGCGCGCGGACTGGCGAAGTGCATCGTGGATGCTGACTATCTCATTAATAGCGCATTGCTGAAGACGCACAGTGGACCTGGCGTCACCCTGACCACCAAAAACTGGTATGGAGCGACCGATATCAACTTGTTGTGGAGACAGAATGCTCATAACAACATCAGTCAGGACAAACGGCACGGAAAGCCTGCCTACAAGACCTTCGTCGACTGGATGGCACATAAGGACTTGGGACAGAAGGCGCTGCTCTTCCTGATCGATGGCACTTATGGCTCGCGCGACGTGAATGGACCACCATCACCTAAATGGCAGAAAGAACCCTTCGGCGGCGACTGGGCTTGTTCGATCATCGTCTCGCAAGACGAGGTGGCCTGTGATGCTGTGGGCATGGACATCCTGATTGGTGAATGGCCGGAGTTCGGAAGCCTTGACTATTGCGATGAGTATCTGAGGGAGGCGGCATCCATCCCCAATGCACCCAGTGGGACGGCATACAAACAGGAAGGAAAACTGTTGCAACATCCCCTCGGACTCTTTGAGCATTGGAATAATCAGAAAGAGAGGAAATACAACAAAATCGACCTCAAATACAAGAAGTTATGATGAGAAGAGCGTGTTGCTTGTCATGGCTCATCGCTCTTGCCATGACCCTATCAGCGCAGGTGCCTGATGCTTTTCATGGTGTTCTCCCCGTTACCGATCCGGCAATGAAAAAAAGCTTGAATGGGGAGTGGAATATAAAAGTGGAAAATGAAATTGTTGCTTGTGCGGACGGTGTCCTCCATCAGCCTGTTCCTGCCTTGGATGACAGCTGGAGCAAGATTCCCGTTCCGGGATGTTGGGAGGCCTATGGACTCTGTCTGCCGAAATATGACAGTGCAGCGCCATTGACGGGTTTCTACCGCACCTCATTCTCTATTCCTGAAGCATGGAAAGGTCAGCGTATCGTGCTCCGTATGGATGGCGTGCTCTATGGATATGACCTGTGGATCAACGACCACTATGTGGACTCTTGGTATGCTGGATACAACACCGCTCTTTTCGACATCACCGACTATCTCATCCCCAAGAAAAAGAAGGGTAGGGAATGGGAGGCGCCTCAGCAGTTGGCCTTGCGTGTCATCACCAGTTTTTCAAGCAGTGATTTCGATTATAATGACGACTGGGCTCCCAGTGGCATCTTCCGCGATGTGACGCTGATGGCTGTTCCCGACACGCACCTAAGTGACCTCACCATTACCACAAAAAACAATGGTGAGGTGACTGTTGACGCTGAAGTGGCCCATGCCACTAAAACCACGACAGTGGCTCACGAGATCCTCGATGCTCAAGGACGATTGGTGGGAACAGACAAGGTGGACCACCCGCATCTGTGGACGGCTGAAACGCCTTATCTCTATACGTTGCGCACCACATTGGCTCAAAAGGGAAAGACGTTGCAGACCTTCGAACACAAGTTCGGCTTCCGTGAACTGACCATCGATGGCAATATCTTGAAACTTAATGGCCAGCCCATCAAATTGCGTGGCGTGACCTGCCATTCCACAGACCCCAACACGGTGAAGGTGATTGATGAGAAAAGCATCCTCAGGGATATGAAACTGATGAAAGAGGCTTCTGTCAATTATATCCGCACCTCACACTATCCTCGTGAACCTAGGTTCTATGAGTTGGCTGACTCTCTGGGCTTCTACATCATCGATGAGGTGCCCTTCGGCTTTGGCGACAAACATCTCTACGACAGTACCTATTACGCCGTGCTCCAACAGCGCGCACAAGCCACCATTCGCCGTGACAAAAACCATCCATCGGTGCTGATATGGAGTCTGGGCAATGAGAATCCGCTCACTGACATCTGTGTGAAACTGGGCAACTATGTAAACGAAAAACTCGATCCCAACCGCCCTTATTGCTATCCGCAAGTGGGCAGCTATTTCCGAAAATTCTTCGAGGGCGAGAAGGCCAAGGGCTTTCCTTCTAAAGCTCCTGTCTACACGCCTCATTATCCCACCACAGGACAGATAGCGGGATTCTACCAGCATCTCGACCGGCCCGTCATCTTTACAGAGTATTGCCACTCTTTGGGCATCTCGTTTGAAGACCACGACCGGCAGTGGGAGATCATCGAGCGCACGCCTGGCATTGCAGGGGGCAGCGTGTGGGAGTGGGTTGATCAGGGCATGCCTTTCCGTGAGAAACTGGCTGACCGCTATGGTTATGAGGAACGTGTCTTCACTTCTGACGAAGGGGGATTTGAGATGTGGGGCAACAAGGGCACCGACGGACTTCTCTATGCCGACCGCACACCGCTTCCCAACTACTATGAACTACAGCGCAATTATGCTCGTGCCTTCATCGCTGATAGCGTATTGGTGGCCAATGGGGCATCGCTGCATTTGGACATTCGCAATCGTTTTGACCTCCTCGATTTGAAAGACCATGTTCGTTTCCACTGGGCATATACGGAAGACCGTGACACGATCTCACGAGGGGTGTTCTCTGTCTCCTGTCCTCCCCGACAGTCGGTGGGGTATGACTTGGAGCTGCCTTCATCGCCTCGGCGGCAAAAAATTGGTTTGTTGCACTGTGAACTCATGGATGCTCAGGGGTATGTATTCCTCCATCAGTCGATACCGGTATGTCCTTCTTCAGATGGTGTCTCCACAGAGATGCCGCTCATCGCTGAGGCACTATCGGTCGACAAGAGGATCCTTGCTGCCTTTGACGAGTCAGACAGCAAGCAACGCCTCGCTGCCGATGATTTCCAGCATCCGGCGGACCTGATGGACATGGTGCAGGATGGCCCTCTGATACGGGCTGGCCGTAAGGCTACGATGGCGGAAAAACTGAAAGTGGGTGACAAACGGTTGGAGCGTTATCTGCTTCATCCCTCTTCTGAATCCGCATCTTCTGTTATTCCCGAGGGTAAAGGGAAAATGGGCTCCGACATACGGTTGGAACCTGTCGGGAATGCCATCCGTTGCACGTTCTCGCTCTCTCCTGACACCACGGATACCTTCCTTTCTGAACTGGGTGTTGCCTTTCTCCTCCAACCGGAAATCGACCGCGTGCAATGGATAGGCTACGGACCATTGCCAAGTTATCCTGGACGGTGTCGGGCCAACCGCTATGGTTTTTGGGCCATGCAACAGGGTGACCTTTATTTCGAGGGAAACCGTAGAGGGGTAGATGCCGCTTTGTTGACCGACAAGGAGGGTGATGGCATACTTCTCGTCTGCCATCAGCAGAACGTCAGTTTCGAGCAAACCGACCGTGGCATTGTCGTCACGGTGAATGTGGCCGTGTCGGGGCAGGGTCCCAAGTTCGCGCGGACGGCATTTCCTGTCATCGCAAAGAATGTGGGAACAGTGACTGGCGAATTCATGCTCTACCGCGTCAAGAAAGGCCGCTTGCCCCAGCAGCTGAGCGATCTCTTCCTTCCGCCAACAGCCATCCCCTCACCACACCGTCCTTTTAAAACCCAGTATGACACATACCTCATGCGCTATGAGGATATCATAGAATAATGCAGCGAGTACGATTACTTGAAGATGTGATCCTTTTCAGAGACTGTTGTAGGCACGCCGGCCTTGCCTCCGAAATGGCAGTCTTTTAGAATCACATCTTCTGTGTCATCAAAACTGATGGCATTCTTCACCTCTCCGATGGTGATGTTCCGGAACTGAATGTTGCGCAATGGTTTCGCTTTGGTGCCTTGAAGGATTAATCCTCCGGCACGCGCCTTGCGGCACTGTATATTCTCGACGGTAATGTTCTCGATGTCCGTGAAGAAGGTGTTGTTTAGTCCCTCGCCGCCATACATGCTGGTAATATAGAAAAGATCCTCCACCTCGTCAAAGACACAGTTCCTGAAGGAAATGTTGCGGATGAAACCGCCACGGTCGGGGTTGGTCTTGATGTACAGACCACGCTTACAGTAACCGGCATAGTCGCAATCCTCCACATAGACATTCTGGACACCAGCGGACATCTCGCTGCCTAAGACCACGGCATGGAGCCCTTTGAAATGGCATTTGCGGATGATGATGTTCTCTGATGGACAGGCGGCGCCGCGTCCGTCATGGGCGCGCCCGCTCTGGATGGCTACGTGGTCATCGCCATTGTTGAAATGCACATCCTCAATAAGGATATTACGGCTCATTTCCGGGTCGATACCGTCATTGTTCACCAATTTGGCATCGTAACGGATGCCTCGCAGAATGGCATTCTCCGATTGCAGCAGGTGGATGCACCAGAAGGGAGAATTGGTGATGAACACATCCTCAATGGTGATACGTTCACAACCGTACAGTTGGATGAGGTGAGGCCTCAGATAGTCGCCTTCACCGAAATGGCGTTGCGAAACAGGTGTTCCGGCGTGGTTCATATCCCTGGAACGCTGTTGTGCCGGTTTCTGCAAACTCCGCCAGGTGGCAAAGGTGGTCATGGCATTGCCGTCGATGGTTCCTTTGCCGATGATGCTCACATCGTGGAGTTGGTAACCATAGATGAACGGCGAATAGTTTTGCATAAAAGTTCCTTCCCATGAAGTCTTGACGGCAGGAAGATAGTATGCTGGTTCGGGTGCGAATTTCAGCGTGGCTCCTTCCTGAATTTCCAGACACACGTTGCTTACCAGATGCAGGGGGCCTTTTAGATAATAGACTCCTGCCGGTACTACGATGTGTGCGCCTCCCTGGCGGGCAGCCTTCTTGAATGCCTTTTTGAAGGCGGGCAGGCAATCAGTAGTGCCGTTTCCTTTGGCACCCATCTTCTGGATGTTGATGACAGCTTCGGGCATTTTTGCACCGGTAATTTGGCTGAGGATGGCATCCCGTTGGCTGTCATCGGCAAAACTGTTGATGGCTGCCGTCAACCAACAAAGCAGCAGGAAGATTCGTCTGTATGTCATATTTTTGTTTCGCAGTGTCCTTTAGTGATGATTATGGCAACTTCTTTGCCGGCCAGCCGTCGTCTTGATACATGGTGGCTCCAAGGTTGTGCTTCATGGCATAGGCGCCCAATCCTTCGGCCCTCAGTTTCTCGCGTGCTTCCGCATCGCTGTTGATGGCATGGAACGCATCGTACTTGTCACCGAATATTCTCTTGGCAGAAGGCAGGTTGTTGGAGCCGTCCTCCACCTGATCGAAGCCAGTCACCTCAAAGCCCTTCTCTGTCTGCCGGATGTGCATCAGTCCGGGATGACTGCCACCGGAGACGCATTTCAGCGTGTCGCCCACCTGGTTGTAGTTAAACACCCAGAAGTCGCCCCAGACGAGGATGTCCTCTCCATTCCGCTCATCTACAGTCACGATGCTGTGGATGGGAACGCAGTGCTCGCCCTTGGCATATTGTTTGCCGAACTCATTCACCAGGTATCGGTCGATGGCGGGGAAATAGTTTGTCTCTTTGTTTGTTTCGTCAATCTCGGCTTTCGGATTGGCAGATGGCTTGTTTCCACATGCCTCCAGCATTGTCAGGGCGCTGAAAGTGACAAGGCCGGCAATGAACAGTTTTCCAATTTTTCTCATCATATGATTGTAATGGTTTTCATTGTTCAGATAAATCAATGGCCGCTCATGATCGTTTTGTCATTTGGCACATTCTGCGACAAAGATAAGAAACCTTTTCTGATTGGCAATAACAGAAGACATAAAAAATCAATATGGATCACAGTTACTATAGTTTCAAAGTGGAGTATTCATACATCTCAGTAAGATGAACAATTCGGTATAAAAAGAAAGGGGAGACCAAACCAAGATCACGGGGACGGTTCTCGTCAATCAGGGGGACGTCAATCACGGGGACGGTTCTCGTGATCCATTTTGAAAAGAAAAATGCAGCCATTTCTGACTGCATTGAGGTTATTTGGGGTCAACAGATATATCGTTCCCTACTTTAAAATCAGATATTGGAAGGGAGAAAGGACAATGGTCTTTTCTAATTGGATGTCTTTGTCAGTCATCTGGTCCTTCGCTTCATGACCAATCCATTTCTCAGGAATCTGGGCGGTCTTCTCCTCATTACGTACATTGACAAGCACGAGGAAACGCTCTTGGCCATCAGACTTTTCAAACACCAGTACATCTGGGTCTGCGTAGGTGGTCAACTCTCCTTTCCGCAGTGCAGGATGCTCATTGTATAGACCAATCAGTTTCTTGTATTCCT
Organism: uncultured Prevotellaceae bacterium; assembly: GCA_902803455.1. Classification (GTDB taxonomy): domain Bacteria; phylum Bacteroidota; class Bacteroidia; order Bacteroidales; family Bacteroidaceae; genus Prevotella. The sequence continues at coordinate 148 of CADCQC010000100.1, read as the reverse complement.
GATAAATCTCGGGCTTGGCACTCCAGTCTACCGGAACATACTTGAAGAAATTGATCGGTTCGGGATAGCCGACCTCCTGCGAACCATATATGAGCGCGCCGCCATGTGGGAAAATGCTGGCCACATAGGCTGCCATGGCTCCACGGTC
>CADCQC010000099.1 GCA_902803455.1 uncultured Prevotellaceae bacterium | reverse complement strand
GCCATAATCTTTTTCCTTTCTTTAATTTTAAATTGTTAATACTAAATGTTTTTTGTTGGTGCAAAGTTACGACGGATTTAAGCTCAATACAACTTTTTTCGTGTTTTTCTTCTAAAAAGCATGCGACAACTGGCTGATATTGCGACAAAACTCAAGAAAGGCCGCAAAACCTGTCGCAAAGAATAAATATGAAAAGGAGAAGTACATCAAAAAAATGATAATTATTTGGATAGTTCAAAAAAAGTGATTATCTTTGCACCATAAACGAAAACGTCATAGAAATGAAGCATAAAGATATCCATCGAAACAAGGTGGTCTCTGCCGAGATCGATGACGCTTAGGGGACAAATATACTAAATCATACTAACAATATTATTTAAAGACAATGAAAAAGAATCTTTTATGGATGTTAGCCGCCATCCTGGCATGCGGCTCTATGTTTACATCGTGTACTAACGGAGTGGATAACCCTGTGACCCCGATACCTGATCCAGGTCCAGACGAGGCAGGCATGTTCATACAGAACGTGCTGAGCGACGGCCGCTACACAAAGGACTATATGGGAGTTCAGGGTGATGGTATTGGCTATCTGCGCCTGGATGTGGGCAGCTACGAAGAGGCCTTGGTCGAGTTCATGAAACTGTTGCCTGAAGGCGTAGCCGCCACGGCTTACGAAGAAACTGTGAAAGGGGCGGATAGTGCCGTCGGCTTCGTGCTCAATGCGCCCATGAATAATGATCTGGATAGTATCGTTATCGCCAAGATCAAAGAGCCGTTGGTGCCGATGACTGGTTATGCCTGGGTGTATCTGACGCCAGACATTCAAAAGGCACTCAATGTGAAAATGATTATCTATATGCCGTCGGCAGAAGATGACATGACCAACTTCATTAAATCCATCACCGATGTCCTGCCTTATAGCAAGATTGACCCGAATGACAAGGGGCACCTCATCTGCACCATCCCCACTCGTGAGCTGGGTGCAAAATTGCAGATGGCTTTCATCACAACGAAGATGATGATCGCATCCACCACCAATGAGAAAGAAGACGTGGTCTTCCCATTGACAGACAGTCAAGGAAACAGCTACGGCATTTTGACTGCCGTCAATTTGAAGAATCTTCCCGAGGGCGTCAGTGGTATGCACCTCTTCGATGACGCCCTCAAGGCCAAGATGGCAGAGACGATGGGCATGGGATTCTCCAAGCTGTCGTTTGTCCTGGCCACTCCAACCGAATAAAGAGTAAACGATGAAGAAAGTGTTTGTGTTTGCTGCATTCGCTATCGCTGCTGTGCCTTCAATAGCGCAGGTGAGGTATAGCGTCAGCGGAACATTCATTGATAATGGCAAGAAGGTCTATCTGATAGACCACATGACAGATCAGGCCGTCGACAGCATGGTTGTTGCCGACGGCAAGTTCTCTTTCTCTGGCACTGCCGATCAGGATGCTTTGATGGCCGTCAAGGCAGAAAACAGGAAATGGGAGACGGATTTCTTCAATGATGGCACGCCTGTCATCATCAACCTCAACGACAGCACGCTGAAAGGCTCTCCGCTGAACGAGCGTCTGGCAAAGCTTGAAGTTGAACAGAGCCTTCCCCAAAGGAGAATGCATGAGAAGACTGCCAAGATGACCAGGGAAGAAATGCTGGCGCATCAGGATGAGCTCATTGAAGAGATAAACAAGATGATCGACGAGATGACTGCCTTTGCCAACAAGGTGTTCAAGGAGGAGCGCCATTCGCTGATACCCCTGGCATTCTCGGGTTTTTACTTCATGGACAATGGTGTGGAGGCCTACGATGAGCTGGTCAAGGAGCAGGTGGTGTTTGCCAACCACCCCTATCTGAAGAAGTCAAGAGACGAAGTGGAAGCGATGCTGAAGCCGAAGGACAGTCCGAAGACAGCCTTCATCGGACAGCAGTTCACCGACCTGGAGATGGCCGACCCCGAAGGCAAGATGCACAAGATCAGTGAGCTTGTGGGTGAAGGCCATTGGGTGCTCGTGGATTTCTGGGCCTCGTGGTGCGGTCCCTGCCGGGCTGAGATGCCCAATGTGCTGGAAGCCTACAACAAATACCACGCCAAGGGCTTTGAGGTGGTCGGTGTCTCGTTCGACCAGAAAAAGGAGGCTTGGGTCAAGGCCGTCAATCAGCTCAAGATGCCGTGGCTGCAAATCTCCGACCTGAAGGGATGGAACTGTGCCGCCGCTCCGGTTTACAAGATTGATGCCAT
>CADCQC010000098.1 GCA_902803455.1 uncultured Prevotellaceae bacterium | reverse complement strand
GACATAGCGAGCACGGTGAGCAACAGAGTGTGGATGACAGGCACGATGATACCACCCTTGAAGATTGTTCCCCAAACGTCAACCGGGGTCTCCTTGGTCTCGTCAGCAAAGTGAGATACGTTGCCAAACCAAGTAAAGAACAGGGTGAATGCAATGATGGCGCAAACGACGATGATCCAGAATGCACCTCTTACTCCTGTGAAGCCCTCAGACTTTTTAGCGGGGGCTGCTGCTTTTGTTGAATTTGCCATAATTTTTTTTTAATTTGTTGATTTAAGTTATTAATAAATTAAGTTGTACAAATCTCAATGAATATGGTATTGATAAAGATTGTCTTGTTCAGGTGTCTCTCAACATTAGGTAAATAACTTCGCAAAGTTAATAATTTAGCCGAAACTTTGATGGTGTTTAAATAAATTTAACAAAAGTTTTGGCAGTATATTTTCACTTGACCTATATCTGAGCGCACCCTCAGCTGTTATTTGAGCCTCTCGAGGGCTTCACGGATGCGCCGGAGGGCCTCTCTGATGTTGTCGTCGCTGGTAGCGTAGCTCATTCGGAAACATTCTGGATCGCCAAAGGCATCACCGCCGACGGTGGCCACGTGGGCTTCCTCAAGGAGGTAGAGTGCCAGGTCGGTGGAATTGGCGATGGTCTTGTCACCATAGTGCTTCCCGAAGAAATGGCTGCATTTGGGGAAGAGGTAGAACGCTCCTTCGGGTTTGTTCACCTCCAGGCCCGGGATGTCGCTGGCGAGTTCTACGATCAGGTCGCGTCTTCGTTCGAAGGCCTGGCGCATCTCTTCCACGCAGTCTTGAGAGAGGGTGTAGGCGGCCTCGGCTGCTTTCTGGCTTACCGAGCATGGACCGCTCGTATATTGGCCCTGCAGTTTGTTGCAGCCTTTGATGATCCATTCGGGGGCGGCCATGAAACCGATACGCCATCCGGTCATCGCATAGGCTTTCGACACGCCGTTGATGATGATGGTGCGGTCGCGCATGCCGGCAAACTGTGCGATGCTCTCATGGTGACCTGTATAGTTGATGTGCTCGTAGATCTAGTCGGCCACCACGAAGAGGTCGTCGTGGGCGGTGATGATCTCAGCCAGGGCTCTCAGCTCTTCCTTGGTGTAGACGCTGCCGGTAGGATTGCTCGGGGAGCAGATGATGAGCATGCGTGTCTTTGGGGTGATGGCCGATTCCAGTTGGCTGGCGGTCATCTTGAAGTTCTGCTCAAAACCGGTGGGCACGATCACAGGCTGTCCTCCAGCCAGTTTCACCATCTGTGGATAGCTCACCCAATATGGTGCAGGGATGATCACCTCGTCTCCTTCGTCCACAAGCGCCATGATGGCGTTGCACACCGACTGCTTGGCACCGTTGGAGACAAGTATTTCGTTGATGGAGTAATCAAGGTTGTTCTCGCGCTTGAGTTTTGCGGAGATGGCTTTGCGCAGATCCGCATAGCCTGGGACGGGCGAATAGCGTGACCAGTTGTCGTCTACCGCCTTTTTGGCGCTTTCCTTGATAGCGTCTGGCGTATTAAAATCAGGCTCACCCACGCTCATGTTGATGACGTCGATACCTTGAGCCTTCATCTCATTACTCTTTTGCGACATCACCAGTGTGGCGGAGGGAGCTAATCTGATGAGCCGGTCTGATAATTTTGCCATTTTTTCTTTATTTAGTAATACTAGGGGCAAAGGTAACCATTTTTTTCTTATAACGGCCACCATGTCGCATTATTTCGTTTTTACCTTATTTTTTCTGTCATTTTGCTCATTTTATGGGCACTCCGGCAGTGGAGGCGTCGCCTACAGATGCAGGTTATGCCCCATCCGCTCTTTTTTTGTCTTGAGATAGTGGATGTTGTAGGGGGTGGGGGTGGTCTCGATAGGGATATTCTCCACGATTTCAAGACCATATGCCTCGAGGCCCACTCGCTTCACGGGATTGTTGGTGAGCAGCCGCATTTTGTGGATGCCCAGGTGACGCAGCATCTGAGCGCCGCAACCATAGTCGCGCTCGTCGGGCTTGACACCGAGGTGTGTGTTGGCATCCACCGTGTCGTAGCCTTGTTCTTGCAGTTTGTAGGCGGCGATCTTGTTCATCAGACCGATTCCCCGGCCTTCCTGCTGCATATAGACCAGCACGCCTCTGCCTTCTTTCTCGATCATTTCGAGGGATTTGTGCAGTTGCTCGCCACAATCGCAGCGCTGGCTGCCGATGATGTCGCCGGTGCAGCATGAGGAATGGACCCTCACCATCACGGGGTCGTCGTTGCTCCAACTGCCCTTGATGAGTGCGAAATGCTCCAGTCCGTTGCTTTTCTGCCGGAAGGGGATGAGCTTGAAATGCCCGTAGATGGTGGGCATGTCCACCTCGTTGCCTACTTCGATGAGTGAATCTCTTTGCAGGCGGTAGGCGATCAGGTCCTTGATGGTGATCAGTTTGATGCCATATTCCTTGGCCATGATTGACAGTTCGGGCAGACGTGCCATCGATCCGTCCTCATTCATGATCTCCATCAGCGCGCCGGCAGGATAGAGTCCGGCGAGATGGCACAGGTCGATGGCGGCCTCGGTGTGCCCGCTGCGGCGCAGCACTCCATGGTCTTGGGCGTAAAGGGGATTGATATGTCCGGGGCGGCCGAAGGTGGCAGCCGTAGAGGTGGGGTCGGCGAGGGCCTTGATGGTGGCGGCACGGTCATGGGCGCTCACCCCTGTCGAGCAACCTTCTATCTTATCGATGGTGATGGTGAAAGGAGTGCCCAGGAGCGAGGTGTTGTCCGACACCTGTCGGGGCAAGTCGAGTTCCTTGCAGCGCTCGATGGTGATAGGGGCGCAGAGAAGGCCACGGGCATGCTTCAGCATGAAGTTCACTTTCTCTGCAGTGATTTTTTCTGCTGCGATGATGAGGTCGCCTTCGTTCTCGCGGTCTTCATCGTCGACCACGATCACAAATTTTCCTTCTTTGAAGTCTTTCACCGCACTTTCTATGCTGTCTGTGATGATTGTTTCCATCTATTTTATATAATGTGGGATGATAGTTTGTTATAATGTGGGATGATAGTTTGTTATAATGTGGAATGACTGTTTCTTATATTGTAGTATGATTGATGATGATTATAATGTGGAATGACGGGTGCTTTTGTCGAAGCCTTTTTTCTGGATCCGTGAGATGATTTTTGTATTGGTCTGTTTGATCTTGCGCAGGTCGGCAAGCAGTCTCAGGCGGAACACCCACATGCGGATATACAGGAAGGCGCCCAAGGGGATGAGGATGGCCGACAGGATGTTGAGCCAGCGACGCTCGAAGGGGCGTGTGTGCGCTTTTTCCGACACGACGGGATAATGTCCCAACAGCGTGATGATCATCCTGTCACGGGTGTTCGACAGGTCTTCGATCACGGCTTCCAGTTCCTCGCTGATACGCTCAATCTCATTGTCGGGCTGGTATTTGAAAAACACCTTGATGATATTGGGCGGTGATTTCAGGTTATGGTCATGCGAGTAGGCGGTCACCTCATCATTGATGCGGCTGAGTTCCTCGGCGTCGTGACGGTAATCCGGGTCATTGATGATCACTTCCTTATGCATCACGCTGCGTTTGCGGCGCATGCCCAGGATGCGCATACCCAGGTTGATGTAGGAGTCGAGATTGAAGACTGCGGAGTCATTGTTGGCCTTGTAGGTGAAGAACACGGCTGTCGGCGCCAGCACGGCTGTGGCCAGAGATTTTCCAAACCATACCGACCAGATGCCGCCACGGGCCATACGGTAGCCGGCGTTGTCGAGGATGTAGAAGACGATGAACACCAGCACTGAGACGATGATGGGCACGCCAAGGCCACCTTTTCGGATGATGGCACCCAGCGGCGCTCCGATGAAGAAGAAGATCACGCACGACAGGGAGAGCACAAACTTGTTGAGCGCTTCCATCTTGTGCATCCTGAGCATATAGTCACCATCTTGTGTCAACATACCTTTGAAGTCGAGCTCGCTCATGTGCTGGTTGACCTTCGTGAGGGCATTGTTCACTGCGGAGCGCTGCTTCTCCATGTCCAGGTGCGCGTAGAGGGTGTCGAAATCGTAGGTGCGTGAACGGATGTCGGCCAGCGACCGTAGCGAGTCGGCCTTGGGCATGCTGGGGATGTTGTAGGTAAAGCGCTTAGCATCGTTGAAATAGGCTCTTCCGATGCTGTCGTAGGTATGGTTGAGTGAGTCGATGCCCTCGCGGATCTGGTTCAGGCTTTTGGCCTGTGCGTTCTGACTGAGCGACTGGGCATCGGCCAGGTTGAAATCGCCGTCGAAGTCGAGCACGATACGTTTTTTCCAAAAAGTCTCCCGCCGGTAGGGGATCGTGGCACTCTCACCAAACTCCGAGGAGTTCATATTCTCAAACCACTCTCCGCTGTAGAGGGTGAGCAGCAGGTGTTTTTTCTCCGCTGTCGACTGTAGCATGCCCGAGTCGGCCAGGATGATGGCGGCGTCTTCATAGCTCTCGGTCATCTTGTAGATCATCACCCCGTAGAGCATGCCGGTATTGAGGTCTTTTTTCTGAACGTAGATGTTGCATTGCGGGATACCGTCGTAGAACACACCTTCTGGAATCTCCAGTTCAGGACTTTTCTGCTTCATCGAGATGAGCAACTGTGCGATTTTGCTCTTTGAGTAGGGACCAATGTTGTTTTGGAAATAGAAAGAGCCGCAGGCGATGGCGATGGCGATAACGGCCAGCGGGCGCAGGGTCTGCATCAAGGATATTCCTGCGGCTTTGATGGCTGTCAGCTCACTGCTCTCGCCGAGGTTGCCAAATGTGATGAGTGAGGAGAGCAGGATGGCCAATGGCAGGGCCTGTGGAACCATCATCAGTGCCATGTACCAGAAAAACTGTCCCAGGATGTCGATGGTGAGTCCTTTTCCGATCAGCGCTTCCACATACTGCCAAATAAATTGCATCATCAGCACAAAGAGACTGATGAAGAATGTGCCGACGAAGAGCAGTAAAAACTGCTTGATGATCAGTATGTAGAGTTTCTTTATCCCCAACATGGAAACCGGTTTCAAAGAAGGCGCTTTAACCTTCAAGCGGCAAAGTTACGGAAAAACGACAGAAAAGCCAAAGACTTTTGAGGTTTTCAGCGTGCAAATCATCATTCAGGGTTATCTAATCATCGTTCTGGGTTACAAACCGCTGGTTTGCCGCAGTTGTTCCAGATTTTGTTCCCAGATATCATACAGGCTGTCGATATCTTCTTCCAAGGCGAAGTCGGTGATATGCAAGGTGAATCCCCCGGTGACTTCCGAGTGGCTCATGCGGAGTTCCAGATAGGCGTCAGGATCGGTCTCGTCGTCCCATTGCAGCCGGAGAAAACTGTGGCGTGCTTTGTCGAGTGTGGATGCGGTGCGACTTTCATGATGGCTCCAGGTGTCACCCCATGTGAAGGTGAACTTGCCATTATTTTCTTTCACATCATCGGCTATCCATCGGCTTAGCCCACCTTCTGTGCTGATCAGGCCCCAAATGATGTTGGGTGATGTGGATTTCAGGCTATATTCAACGGTGATCTTTTGTTTCTTCATTTTCTTAGGTTTTTTCAATAGATTCGGCACAGACAGTATCGTGCGAAAGAGTCAATGTCGATAAAATGCCAGTAGAAGGCTCTTAAGGCTAAACTCGACAAGAAGGTCATTTGTCTGCAAAAATAATATTTTTTCATCAGAATCAAATAAAAGTGACGATTTTTTTTGCATGTTCCAAAAATATGATTACCTTTGCACCCGCAAAAAGCAAATGATGGCGGGATAGCTCAGCTGGTTAGAGCGCATGATTCATAATCATGAGGTCCCCGGTTCAATCCCGGGTCCCGCTACAAAATAAAGCACTGAAAATAAGGTAGTTAGGAAAATCACCTAAACTGCCTTTTTCTATGGG
>CADCQC010000097.1 GCA_902803455.1 uncultured Prevotellaceae bacterium | reverse complement strand
TTGCCGATGCCTACCAGCGCCAACCGGAACGCATTCATCACGTCGCCCAACTTATAGCCTTTGCGCTCAATCCATGCCATCACTTCACGTTCTTGGTTCTCCAAAGAGAAATCATCCAAGGACTGCAGCACATCTGCCAGTTCGCCCATCACCTGCGCTGAGTCAGCCTTCCAGCGTTTACGCACCGTCTTCTCATCATATTCTGTGGGCGGGAGGAAGAAGAAGGAGCAGAGAGGCCACAACTCCTTGACGAAGTTGACACGATCCTTCATCATCGACACTACCTCGATGATACGCGACATGGGTTCATCAATCCCATTTCCTGCTACGATGGGGGCGAACATGCCAGCCACCTCCTCGCTGCTCTTATGAAGCATATACTCGTGGTTGAACCAGATACATTTCTGGTAATCGAAACGGGCACCCGACTTGGAGCACTTCGACAAGTCGAAGAGTTTCACCAGCGTGGGCAGGTCAAAGACCTCCTGCTCCGTACCGGGATTCCAACCCAGAAGAGCCAGGAAATTGAGGACAGCCTCCGGGAAATATCCATTCTCCCTGTAGCCGGCCGACACTTCCTCACTCTTGGGATCATGCCACTCCAATGGGAAAACAGGAAAACCAAGTCTGTCGCCATCACGTTTCGACAACTTACCTTTACCCTCTGGTTTCAACAAAAGAGGAAGATGAGCAAAACGGGGCATCGTGTCTTCCCAGCCCAAAGCCTGATAGAGTAACACATGTAACGGAGAACTGGGCAGCCACTCCTCACCACGGATGACATGGGTGACTTCCATGAGGTGGTCGTCCACGATATTGGCCAAGTGATAAGTTGGCAGTTCATCGGCACTCTTAAACAAGACCTTGTCATCGACCACATCACTCATAAATTTCACATCACCCCGTATCATGTCGTCGATGTGCACCTCTTCACCAGGCGTCACCTTGAAACGGACCACATATTGTGTGCCATCATCAATGAGAGCCTCCACCTCTTCTGCTGGCAACGTGAGTGAGTTGCGCATCATGCCGCGTGTCCGGGCGTCATACTGAAAATTGGGGAACTCTGCACGCTTGGCCTCCAGTTCCTGTGGGGTATCAAAAGCGATGTAAGCCTTTCCTTTCTCCAGCAGATCATCCACATAACGGCGGTAGATCTTCCGTCGCTCACTCTGTTTATAAGGGCCATAGTCGCCTCCGATGGACACACCCTCGTCAAACTTGATGCCCAACCATCTGAATGACTCAAGGATATACTCTTCTGCTCCCGGCACCAATCTGGTGGAGTCAGTATCCTCGATTCTCAGGATCAGACTACCTCCATGTTGCTTGGCAAACAGGTAATTATACAAGGCAGTACGTACACCGCCGATATGCAATGGTCCGGTAGGACTTGGTGCGAAGCGCACTCTCACGTTTTTCTCTGACATAAAACAATAATATTTTCTGCAAAATTAATGTTTTTTTTGAGAATCCGCACATTTTGGTCATGTTTTCATCCCATAGAAGATGAAATAAAGCTAATGAAGATTGTCGCCAACAGATATAAAACATCCTCTACTCTTGCAAGATAAGGGAAAATTTCGTAATTTCGCCACATCTAATCGTTCAATAACCGAAAATGGCACTCAACAAAGATACCAAGAAAAAAAGGCTGTTGTCGCTGTTAACCCATGTTGTGCTGATTGCGCTCACCACCGTCATCATCGTTTGGTCACTTCCCAGAAAGTCTCACCAACTGTTTGACTATAAGATCAACATGCCGTGGATGTGGAAAACACTCACAGCCGACTTTGCTTTCGACATCATACGTCCCGATAAAGACATCGAGGCCGAGAAGGAACGGCTGATCAGGGAGTTCAAGCCATTTTTCATCCTTAACGAGGAAACGGCAGAGAAAACCATCAGCCAACTGGAGGAAATCATCATCAGAGACACGACCAACACCCTTGCACCACGTAAGGCCGCCATAGAGGAAAAGATCAGGAAACTCTACCGTGAGGGAGTGATGAGCGATGCCGACTACGAAAAATACAGCAACATCCATACCGACATCAGAATCATCACCGACAACACTGACTCCACCTTCAACATCAGTTCGGTCCTGACAGAAAAGAAAGCATATTATGAGATTTTTCTCAATGACGAGCAGTTGGCTTCCAAAGAAAAAATACTCAACTCCCTCAACTTGCAGACCCTCATCAACAGTAACCTGACCTATGATGAGGAGCGCAACAGCATCGGCATCGACGAATTGACCAGAGAGATCCCCACGAGTCTGGGGCGTGTGGAGAAAAGTGAGAAGATCATCGACCGCGGTGAGGTGGTCACCCCTCTTACCCATCTGAAAATACAATCTCTGGAAGAGAAGATCAGACAAGACAGCTCTGGCAAGGACGACCAACTCAGTCTGTTGCTCGGCCAAGGCATCTATGTGCTCATCTTTGTCACGCTCTTCGCCATTTACCTGATCGTGTACAGGCCAAATTTTTATGAGAAGCCCAGAAACATCCTCATGCTGTTTTTCATCATCATCATCTTTCCCATCATGGTGTCGCTCATGATGAGAAACACATTCTTCAACATCTATATCCTGCCCTTTGCCATCGTACCGATGATCGTGCAGGTCTTTCTCGACTCGCGTACAGCCTTCGTCACCTATGTCACCACGCTGCTCATCTCGGCCATTGCCGTGAGACATCAATACGAGTTTCTCGCCATTGAGATGGCTGGAGGCATGGCCGCCATCTACTCCCTCAACGACATGTCGAAACGGTCGCAACTTTTCATGGCAGCCATCATGGCCACCATGAGTTCTGCCATCATCTACTATGCCATCAACATGATCCAGAACGATGAGAT
>CADCQC010000096.1 GCA_902803455.1 uncultured Prevotellaceae bacterium | reverse complement strand
CCCCAACGGTTCGCCTACCATTACATTGCGTGGTGCCTCAACACTCCGTTCAGGTGCTATGTCACCTTACTATGTGGTTGATGGTATTCCCGGTGTGGACATCTCCATCGTTTCTCCCGATGATATCGAGAGTATCGATGTGCTGAAAGATGCCGCCACGACAGCCATCTACGGTGCCCGCGGTGCCAACGGTGTGATCATGATCACCACAAAAGGCGGTAAAGAAGGCAAGACCTCTGTGAAATACAACATGTATTACCAAATCAAGGAAAAGCCCCAGCAGTTGGACGTGCTCGATCCCTATGATTACGTCTTGCACACATGGAGCTACGCCACCGCTTATGGTGAGAGTTATGGTGACAACGTGGCCAAGTATTTCGGTCTGGGCAGCGCCTATGGCAACCACCTCAACGAATACAAGAACATGAGCACCCACAACTGGGTGGACGACCTGATGAGCAGTTCACATTCCTGGAACCACGACCTCTCACTGAGCGGCGGAACAGAGCGTACGAAGTATCGTGCATCTGTGAACTTCCTCAATGATGACGGTACCCGTATCAACACCGGTTTCCGCCGTTGGAATGCCAGCTTCAAGTTAAGCCATGACATCACCAAGAACCTGAAAATGGACGTTGACGCCCGTTATTCAGAGCTCCGTTTCCGCGGTACCCGTTTCAACACCGCCGGTTCGGCCTACCATTTCCGTCCTGTAGACACTCCGCTCGGTGAGGACAACGCCGCCTATATGGGACAAGGTTCCACCACTGTGGAAATGTCGCAGAATCCACTCGACTACACCAAGAACTACGACCAATATACCGACATCAACCGCATCCGCGTGAATACCGGCCTCACCTGGACCATCATCAAGGGTCTGACCGCAAAGACCGAACTGTTCCTCGGCCGCAACTGGCGTGAGATGAAGGCATGGGATGCCGGCAAGGCCGACACACCATATAGTTCTGCCCATCTGACCAAGAGCGACGGTTACAACGTGAAGTGGAGCAACACCTTGAACTATAATGTGCAAGGACTCGGCGAGGACCACAGCCTCGGTTTCCTCGTGGGCCAGGAGTTGTTGGCCGACAAGACCAACAGCACGACCGACATCTACGGTTATGGCTATCCCAGCGAGTTTGACATGGAGAAAGCCTTCTCCAATATCGACTTCACCGGCAAGGTGTCCGGCAGTGAGGGCCGTGATTATTTCACCAACAAATTTGGAGAGCCCGTGCACACCCAGTCATGGTTTGGCCGTGTGAACTACTCCTACAAAGGCCGTTACCTGTTGACCGCCACCTTCCGTGCTGACGGCAGTTCTAAGTTCGCACCCGACAACCGTTGGGCTTTCTTCCCCGCAGCCGCAGCTGCATGGCGCATCTCCGACGAGTCGTTCATGGCCAGCACACAAGACTGGCTCGACAACCTGAAACTCCGTCTGTCGTATGGTACCACCGGTAACGACGGCATCAACTCCTCGCTCTGGCACCCCATCTGGAACACGAAGACAATCTCCGTGGACGGTTCGAATGTCGTGACCTACGTGCCCGGTGAGATGAAGGAGAATCCGTCACTGATGTGGGAGACCACCATTTCCCGCAACCTCGGTTTCGACTTCGGTATGTGGCGTGGCAAGCTCCGTGGTAGCCTCGACTTCTACTGGAACACCACCAAAGACATTCTGATGAAAGTGCCTATCGACAACTCCACCGGTTATGTCTATCAGTACCAGAATGTAGGCAAGACCTCCAACAAGGGTATCGAACTCGCTTTGAACTATGAGATCATCCGCAGCAAGGACTTCAATCTGAGTGCCAACCTGACCTACAACTATAACGTGAACAACGTGGACGAGCTGAATCCCGACCTCGACCTCAATCCCGACACACACACTGGTTGGGGTAGTTCGATGCGTAAGCCATTCTATGACTACATCATCCGTCCCGACTCCCCCGTCGGTACCATCCAAGGTTTCAAGAGCGCCGGTTTCTATACGGTCGACGATTTCAACTACGAAAACGGCATCTATACGCTGAAGTCGGGTGTGCCCGACACGAAGAGCATTGTCAACTATCCTGCCAACGCCTTCAAAGGCAACAAGCCCGATGACCAGACGGCATTCCCCGGTATGGTGAAGTTTGAGGATGTGAACGGTGACGGTGTGATCGACGACAGCGATGTGACCACCATCGGCGAGACGATGCCGAAGCACACTGGCGGTTTCAACATCAACGGCAACTACAAGAATTTCGACTTCTCACTCGGTTTCACCTATCAGATCGGCGGCGACATCTACAATGCCAACTCCATGCATGACATGATGGGTAACAAGGATAATGACCTTGGCGGCAACCGTCTGGCCATCCTGAATGACACCTACCGCATCTACGATGTGGACAGCAGCGGCAACCTGGTGGCAGTGACCGAGCCAGCCGCTCTCAATGCCCTCAACGCCGGCGCCAAATATGCGCTGCCTTATTCTGAGTATGGTCTGGTGAGTTCAGAGTTTATCGAAGACGCCTCCTACCTGCGTCTGAACACGCTGACCCTGGGTTACACCCTGCCCAAGATATGGCTGAAGAGCATCGGCATCCAGAATGCCCGCGTCTATTTCACTGGCAGCAATCTGCTGTTGCTCGCCGGCTACAGCGGTCTTGATCCCGACGTGAACACCAACATGAATGCTGGTGGCGACGGTTTCCCGACCCCCAACTACGACTATCAAGCATATCCGAAGACCCGCAGCTACACCTTCGGTCTGAACATCACATTCTAAACAAGGAGGATTGAAATGAAAAAGATATTTTATATCGTATTGTGTGCCGCAGGACTTTTCAGTATGACCTCCTGCAGCGACTATCTGGAGACCAGCACCTCATCCAACGTGGATGCCCAGTTTGTGTTCTCCAACATGACAACAGCCCATGCAGCCATGGACGGTGCCTACGAGTCGTGGCGTGACGTATTGCAGAATGGTGTCTTCGGTGACGGTCTGTGGTATGCCGCCGACGTGGCAGGAAGCGACATCATGCGTCACCCTGAGGCTTTCTCCAACCAGCCCGGGCGCCACTATCCCGAGTCATTCTATCAGAATGGCACCTATGCCAGCAAATATGGCCTTCTCTCCTATCTGAAAGAAGATGACATCTATGCCAAACTGTTCAAGTGCGTGAGTCTCTCGAATGCCATCATCACCGGTATCGAGGAGATGAGCGACTTCAACGAGCGTGTGGGCAATGTCACCAGTCCCAACAGTCTGAGCCAGCTCTATGGTGAGGCAGTGGCACTGAAGGCCTGCGCCTATCGCGAGCTGATCAAGAACTGGGGCGACGTGCCCTTCCAGACCCGTTTTGGCGAGGCTGCCGGCGGTCTTTCCTCACGCGACTCCATCTACGACGTGATACTGACCAGTCTCATCAATGTGGAGCCCAAGATGTATGCCGTGGGTGAGTGTCCTGACTATGCCAAAGACGTGAAGAACTATTTCTCACGCACGTTTGTGCAAGGTCTTATCGGCCGTATCGCCCTTGAGGCAGGTGGCTACCAGACCCGCCGTGGCGACATCAAGCCTGTGGATGGCGAAGGCAATGCCATCAACATTGAGACAAAAGGCAAGGAAAACAACGGCGCCACCTATG
>CADCQC010000095.1 GCA_902803455.1 uncultured Prevotellaceae bacterium | reverse complement strand
CTGTGAGATTGACGCCAATGGCCGTATCATAGAGAGTGCTGTTACCGACCTGAACGGTAACTTCACCATGAAGATCCAGAACACCAAGGACAAGATCCGCTTCTCCTATGTGGGAATGAAGAATGTGGTGCTTCCCATCAACAAGACCGTCTATGACATCAAGATGGAATCCGCCACCTCTCTTCAGGAAGTCACCGTTGTGTCAAAGCGTCGTGCCCGCGGCAACTCCCTTCCTATTCCTGAGCGCGAGTTATCCACCGCCACTCAGAAACTGAGCATGAAAGAATTTGAAGGTCTGGGTATCACCTCAGTGGACGAGGTGCTACAGGGCCGAATCGCAGGTCTCGACGTCATCGGTAACTCAGGAGACCTTGGTTCTGGTTCCACCATGCGTCTTCGTGGTGCCTCCTCCCTTTCAACGTTGACCAACGCCAACCCGCTGATTGTGGTCGACAGCAACATCCGCGAGGTGAATCTTGACAACTTTGATTTGGCTTCAGCCAACAATGAGAAATTTGCTGAGTTGCTGAATATCAACCCAGAGGATATCGCCAGCATCAATGTGCTGAAAGATGCCGCCGCCACCGCCCTTTACGGTTCACTTGGTGGTAATGGTGTGATCGAGCTCACCACCAAACGTGGTGTGCAAGGCCCTCCAAAGCTGACCTATTCACTAAAGCTTACCGGCACCTATCTTCCTGAAGGCTACAAGTTGCTGAGCGGTGATGACTACACCATGTTGCTGAAAGAGTCGTATTTCAATCCCTCCCAGGATGACAACGCCTCTGCCAATGTGCCAGAAATCAACTACGATCCCACCTTCTCAGAATACGAGCAATACAACAACAACACCGACTGGCGTGATGCCGTTACGCAATGGGGTCTTCGCCAGAACCATTACGTCACGGTGAGTGGTGGTGGTGAAAAGGCCTCGTTCCGTATTGGTGGCGGTTTTGACCATGAGACAGGAACCATCATCCAGCAGAAACTGAACCGTTTCTCCACGCGTGTGGCCCTTGACTACAACATCAGCCGCCGCATCATGGTGAGTACCAACTTTGCGCTCACCTATACCAAGAACCAGATGAACTACGACGACTTGCTTTCCATCTCCCTAAGGAAGATGCCTAATATGAGTATCTACGAGCAAGATCCCAAAACTGGTGCCGACACCCCCGTCTTTTACAGTATGCTGCAGTCGGCCTCAGAAGTTTTCAACGGCAACCAGAAAGACCTTGTCAACCCAGTTGCCTCCGCCTATATGGCCAAGAACAATCGCCGCACCTATGATATGTCACCTGAGTTGGTCATCAACTACCAGTTGTTGGGTACTGACTTTGACCATACCCAGCTCAACTGGCGTGGATCAGTCTACATGAGTATCTACAACCAGTATGACGACAGATTCTATCCAGAAGAACTGACTACGAAGACGTGGAATCAAGGTGTCAACAACAGCTATGCCGGTTCCTCGAAGAGTGTATCACTCAACACCAAGCAGACGCTGACCTTCATCCCCGCCTTCAAGAACAAGAATCACTCCCTGATGTCTCTTATCCGAATGGAGCTGACTTCCGGTTCTTCCAACAACCAGGGAACAGAAGGTACCGGCAACCCCTCCGGCGGCATCACAACTCCTGATGCCGGTGGTCGCATCACCGGTCTCTCATCAGGCTTCAGTGAATGGCGTTCTCTCTACTACACCTTCTCCACTCACTATGCTTACAAGGAGCGTTACATTGCCGACTTTACGGTCCGTGCAGACGGTACGACGAAATTTGGTCCCAATAACCGTTGGGGTTATTTCCCCTCAGTCTCTATGAAATGGATCATCAGTGATGAGCCATGGATGAAATGGTCACGCAAATGGCTGTCGATGTTTGCCATCCGTCCCAGTTGGGGTCGTGTAGGTAACCAGCCCGGCCAGAATTACCTTTATACTTCCAAATATAGAACCAGCGACCGTTATTTGGATATGTCAGCTATGCGTCCCGACAACATCCGCCTGACCGATCTCCGTTGGGAAATCATGTCGAGTTACAACGTGGGTGTTGACCTCGGTTTCTTAGACGGCCGACTGACGATGAGTATCGAGGGTTACCGCAGTACCACCACCGACATGCTGATTTCAGGTTTCCGCATCCCCTCTAACACCGGTTATACCAGTGTGCCCTACCGCAACAGCGGCAAGATGCGTAACACCGGTTGGGAGTTCCATATCAACTCCAACCGTCTGATCAAGGCAGGTAAATTTGTGATGGACATCAATGTCAACTTGGGTAACAACCGCAACGAAGTGCTCGAGATGGATGAATTTGTGCTTAAGAACTACAACTCCACTTTCGGTTATGCCAATGGCGAGACCTTACAGCGAGTGCAGTTGAACAACCCACTTGGTTCCATCTACGGTTTCCGTTACAAAGGTGTTTACCAATACAATTACAACACATTTGCCGACATGAGTGATGCCGAGCAGCAGGAATTCATCAAGAGTGGTAAGACCGCTCCTGTGGCCCTCAACGAGAACGGCGAGATTATTCGCGATTACCAAGGCAAACCAGTCCGCATGATGTATAACTACACCAACGACGGAACCGGCAAGGACTACCGTTTCTGTGGTGGTGACGCCATGTATGAGGACATCAACCATGACGGTCAGATCAACGCTCTTGACATTGTCTATCTGGGCAGTTCATTGCCTAAACTCACCGGTGGTTTCGGTTTCACATTCATGTATGGCGATTGGCGTCTGACCACCCAGTTCACCTACCGTACCGGCAACAAGATCATCAACCTTGCCCGTCTGAATGCTGAGTCAATGTTCAGCAACAACAACCAGAGCCAGGCCGTCAACTACCGTTGGCGCAAGGAAGGCGATGTGACCACAATACCACGTGCGATGTATGGCGACCAATCCAACTATAATGCTTTGATAAGCGACCGTTTTGTTGAAGACGGCAGCTATCTCCGTATGGGATATGCCCAGTTGTCTTACACCCTGAAGTCGAAATACCTGAAATATTTGGGTATGAACAAGGTTTCCTTCTATGCGAGTGCGAACAACCCGTTTGTCATTACGAAGTATTCGGGTGTAGACCCAGACATCTCAGCCGGTGGTTATGCCCCAGCCATTGACAGGGCCCAGACTCCCCGCTCCCGCTCTTTCACCTTTGGTATTACAGTAGATTTCTAAATCGCTACTATCCATCAGACAATAAGACGAAATCATTATGAGAAAACTACATATAAATCTTACATTGAAGGGTTTAGCCACCCTGTTGGTTACGACCCTACTACTTTCAAGTTGTGGAGATTTTCTGGAGATTGAGCCCCGCAATGAAATTGTGCTGGAGCAATTCTGGAATGAGAAAGCTGACGTCGATGTGATTGTGTCAGGTTGTTATTCCGCCTTGCAGTCAAGAGGTTGCATCAGCCGTATGATCATTTGGGGAGAATCCCGCAGTGACAACATCGCTGCAGGCACCAATGCAACCAATGATGCCAGCCTACTCAATGTTCTCAATGAGAATATTACAGCCAAGAATGGTTATACGACATGGGTTGACTTCTATAATGTGATCAATCGCTGCAACACCGTGCTGAAATATGCTCCTCAGGTAGCCGAGATTGATCCAGGATATACTGTGAGTGAATTGAATGCCACCATTGCAGAAATGGTTGCCTTGCGCTCCCTGTCCTATTTCTACCTGATCCGCGCGTTCCGTGATGTCCCCTTCTCCCGCGAGGCATTTATAGACGACGATCAGCCGATGGACCTTCCCGCTACCCCCTTTAATGCTGTGCTCGACTCTCTGATCGACGATTTGGAATCAGTGAAGGATATGGCCATCAAGCGTTATCCAGTGACGTACCCTATCTATCAGACCGGTCGTATCACCCAGGATGCCATCCATGCCATGCTATGTGAGATGTATCTTTGGAAACAGGACTACAGCCGTTGCATTGAATATGCCGACAAAGTAATCAACTCCAAAAAGAAATTGGCAGAGGAATACAAAAATTCTTCCAATTCCCGTTATGAGACCGCAAATGATGAAGACAACCGTACGAATGGCTTCCCTCTTGTGAGCAATTTACGAGGAGGAAATGAATATGGTCAAGCCTACAATTATCTATTTGGTAATGTCAACGAATCAGAGAGTGAGATTAATCAGCAAGAAATTATTTTCCAGCTGGTATTCAACAATAGTCCCCAAAGCAACAGTATGATGGAAAATGGAGCCATCAATGAATTCTACGGTAATTCTAATGTGAATATCGGATACATGGCACCCTCAGACTACATATTGGATGACATTGCGAAGACCAGTGGCCGTACGGTTTTCGATGACAAGAACAAGAAAGTGGACTCCCGATTATATTATAATTGTAAAACTGACCGCAAATCCATTTATAAATACGTTTTTGAGAACACCTCAATCGACGTGACCACGGCCACAACCCCAGAGCTTGAAGATGATCGAAATCTGACGAAATGGCCAGAAGGTCAAAATGGTTCGAATTGGATTATCTACCGTTTGTCCGACATCATGCTTATGAAAGCCGAGGCCCTTGCCGAACAACTTCAGGAAGGTAGTGACCAGGGCACTATCGACTTCAACCGTCCGATTCTTTCACAAGCCTTCAATTTGGTGAATGCCGTCAACAAGCGTTCGATCTGCCAAAACACGCTGAAGGACACATTGGTTGAAAGTGATTATGTCACCAAGGCGATGATGCAAGAACTGGTGTTGAGAGAGCGTCAACGCGAACTGATGTTTGAAGGTAAGCGTTGGTTTGACCTGGTGCGTCGCGCCCGTCGCGACGGCAACACTTCGGTGCTTATCTCCGCCGCATTGCACAAGGTATCCACCGGATCTGCCCTCATCTCCAACAAACTGACGAAGATGGATGCCATCTATTGGCCTTACAATAGTGACGAGATCAAGATCAACACCAAGTTGGTTCAGAATCCAGCCTTCAAGAGTGGTGAAAACGACAGTTATGAATAAACAAAGGAACATACGATTATGAAAACTATCAGATATCATTTATTGGCCTTGACAGGCATCATCGCCTTTTCAATGCTGTCACTGTCGTCATGCTCCGATGAACCAGACAGTGAGAACTTTTACACCTTCACGGGTGAGATGGCGAGCGATTATCTCAAGAATCGCCCTGAGAAATATAGTGAATTCACCACGATAGTGGAGCGTGCCGGTCTGATGGACCTTCTTTCCACTTACGGTCATTTCACCTGCTTCATTCCCAACAATAATGCGGTGAATGAATATTTGAAAAACCGAGGGAAATCGAGTGTGAGCGACCTGACGGATGCTGACTGCGACACGATAGCTCGCACCCATCTGGTGAACAACATGTACACCACCTCAGAAATGAGTCAGGACCGTCTTGCCACAGCCAACATGCTGGGACGCTTCATCGCCACCTCCTCCGGGTTTGACCAAGACGACAATGCCGTCATCTTCCTTGAGGGTCTGTCTCACATCTACTTCGATCAGAAAGACGACTCGGTGGAGAATGGTGTCATGCAACCCATTGACCGCGTGATAGAGAAATCCAACAACTACATTTCCGACATTCTCCGCGACAATCCCCGCATCAGCACGTTCTACAACGCCCTGTTGGCCACCGACGTGATCAGTGAAATCATGAAAGTGGAAGATGAGAACTACAATAATAAGAGCTACCCCAAATACTACTATCGTTCGCACATCTGGAGCGAGGTAGCCTGGGTGCCAGACACGAAGAAATATGGTTATACCGTGTTTGTGGAGCCCGATGAAGTATTGGAGTCGAAATATGGCATTGCCAAGGGTGACATCCGCGCACTTTACGACCTTGCCTGTGAGCTCTACGACCCTGTCTATCCCCAAGATAAAGACAAGGAAGGACATAGTTTTGAGCACTTGAACGACAGTATCAACCCCCTCCACCGCTTCATGCAGTATCATATTCTGACCCGTTATGTGGCCGGAACCTCCGATCTGACCCCCATGGATGTCAATATCGGAATTGTGAAAGGAGCCTTTGGCTTTGATGAGACACTGATTAATCCTGTCGATTGGTTCCACACCATGTTGCCCCATACCCTTATTAAGGTGGAGAAGCTGACAGTTGCTAAATGGATGGGCGAAGGCACTAAGGGCGAACGCTATATCAACCGCCGCTATGATGACGCCTATCAAATAGAAGGTTCCCGCATCGATGCGACCATAGAAGGCGATGTGATACACGATGGTATCAATGGTCACTATTTCTATGTGGATGATCTTGTGGCTTTCAACTACGATGTGCAGAACAAAGTACAGAACATGCGTATCCGTATGGATTTCTCCAGCGTATTCCCCGAAGTGATGACCAATGGCCTACGATTTGAAGGAAACCCCGAACAGGATGATGCACAGGGATATCCTGATGATTCAGCCACCCCGAAGAACGGCCGCAACTTCTACTTCCCGCTTGGTTATCTGGATGGCGTATCGTTCTCCAACTGTTCAGTGGTTCTTCGCCGTCCCCACATTAACTTCTGGTCATGGCAAGGTGACGAATGGAATCTCTTTGGTGACTATGACTTCACCTTCCGTCTACCCCCAATCCCGTATAGTGGAGATTGGCAGGTCAGGTTGGGCTTCTGTGCCATCGAGACCCGCGGTGTGATGCAGGTATATTTTGATGGTGTTCCCCAAGGCATCCCCCTTGACATGACCAAGTATCTCAACTCCGACTTGTACTTAGGAGACCGCTTCAAGTCTGACGAGACCCTTGCCGAATACGACAAGATGAGTGACGAAGAGAAAGCAGAAGAGCAGAAAGTGCTCAAGAACCTCGGTGCCTACCGAAGTCCACGCTCACTGTTCCACTTCAGTACTTCTACGAAGTCGTATTTTGCAGGCAATGAGCGTACCTACCGCCGCATCCTTTGCCAAACCTACATGGATGCGACGAAAGATCACTACATCCGCTTCCGCGTAGCCTCTGACGGTAAGCAAGGCAACAACAATGAGTTTATGCTCGACTATTTGGAGCTTGTGCCTAAGAGTGTATATGGTGTTGATGGAGAAGGAGATATGGAAGACGATCTCTAATCATCACAAAAAAGTAACACATAATACTGACGATTTATGAAACGATTATATATCTATACAGCAGTGTTGGGGATTGCGATGGCATCCCTCACACTGATGTCGTGCTCCGATACTTGGGACGACCATTACGATGTGAAGCACGGCTATAACGACTCAGGTTCCAATCTCAATACATTATGGGATGCCATTTCCAGCAACAGTGAGCTGAGCAACTTTGCGAATGTGATCAAGGCATGTGGTTTCGACAAGTCATTAGGCGGCAACCAGGTGTTCACGGTATTTGCGCCCACCAACAACTGTTTCAGCGCAGAAGAGGCCAACGCCCTTATCGCAGCCTACAATAAGGAAAAGGATTCTGAGAATGTGGAAGGCAACATATCCACTTTCAAAGAATTCATCCATAACCACGTTGCACTATACAACCATTCCGTCTCATCCAAGAGCAATGACTCCATCGTGATGATGAATGGCAAATATCTGCGACTTACTCCGACCCAGATAGGCGATGCCCATATAGCGAAATCCAATCAGCTTTACGACAATGGTGTGTTGTTTATTGTCAACGACCAGGTAAAATTCTTCCCCAACCTGTTTGAGTATATCAAAAAGGATCCAGATCTTGACAGTCTGCGCCAATTTATGTATGACAAACGTTTCTTCCGCTATGAGTTCAGCGCAGGAAGTAGTGTTATTGGCGGAATTGAAGATGGCAAGACCGTCTATCTTGACTCTGTGTTCTATCTCCAAAACGATTTGTTTGAATACAATTTCCTTAAAGCGTATCTCAATGATGAAGACAGTACCTATCTGATGGTGGCCCCCACCAATGAAGTATGGCGCAACAAGTTAGAAGAATATACCACCTTCTTCAATTATGACAATAAGGTTCAATTCCGTGACTCTTTGGTTTACACCAATCCCCGTCTGGCCATCATGAAGGGCACCATCTTCAGCAGGACGTTCAACTCTGATGCCGCCCTTCAAGACTCCGCCATGTCGACCAACTGCGTGTTGCGGTATAACTCACGCCGCGGGGAATGGGGTGCCGATACACTTCATTATTATGAGTATTACAAGCCCTATGATGCCAATGGCATATTCAATGGGACGACCACTATTCCATGTAGTAACGGAACAATGATGAAAGCCAATGTGTGGAATTTCCCCAAAGATGAGACAGTGCTGAAGAATATCATTATGGAATCCGAGTATTACGGGACCATCCAGGAAATTGTTTCTAAATATACAGCCTCCACAGGAGAGTTGGAATCTGTTGTCCCCCAAAGGCGCACCGTTTCCTCTGACAATCCATTCTACGGGCAGGTATCCAATAATACTTTCATCGAGTTTGAGCCCCGTGCCAACAAGAACCACGAGGTGAGATTCAACATTACTGACGTGCTCTCCAATGTGGGATATGACATTTACCTGGTGACAGCCCCAGCCCAGGCTTACTACCCCGATGCTTCAGAATACCAGCGTCTCCCGTGCAAATTAGGTTGTTCTATCTATTATCATGACCAGGAAGGAAATGAGGTGAAGCAAGAGTTGGTGAGCGAGGTTGAGACCAAACCCGATATCGTAGATCATATTCTATTGGCAGAAAACTTCAAATTCCCCACTTGCTCCTATGGCCTGTATGAAGAGAAGCCTCAGATTTCTCTGTTTGTGGAAACGAAGGTTAAGAATGCCGATATCAAGCGAAACACCCACAACAGGACGATGCTCATCGACTGTATTATCCTGAAACCTCATCAGGACTAACCATCCAATTAATAATTTACAATTATGAAGAAGATGAAAAAGAATAAAACCACATCCATTCTCAGATGGCAAAGCCTTTTGTCAATTGTTAATTGTCAATTGTTAATTGCCATGGGTATGATGTTAGTACTGCCTACTACCGCATCAGCCCAATATGACGAAGATGAGGAGGCGCCAGTTCAGGCGAACACCATTAAAACGATCGTACAAAAAAGGAAGCAATATGACACCCGTCTTGTAGCTGGTTGCGTATTAGATGCCACGACCGGCCAAGCCATCGGTGGTGCCATTGTCTCTGCCGACGGTGTAGAAGGCTATAGCACACTCACACGCGAAAACGGAACTTTCGAGTTGAAAGTCCCCGTCTTCACCTCCTCCATCTATGTTGTATCACCAGACTACAATTCCGTCAGATTGGGTCTGACCGAAGAGGAAGACCAGCGCGATATCAAACTCTATCCCAAGACATTTACCTCCGATTACAATAAGGAATACAATGTCCGCAATGACCATGAGGCCAGCGATTTCCAATACACGAACTCAGTCAACATCAAAGAAGAGTTGCAAAAGCAATTGGGCGGTCAAGCCTACACCATCAACCATAGCGGAATGCCTGGTGTCGGCAGTGTGATCTTTATCCAAGGAATCAACTCTTTGAACGTCAATGCCCAACCCCTGATTGTTGTCGATGATGTGATATTTGACCAACAATATGGCCGCACCGTGCTTCATGAAGGTTTCTTCAACGATATTTTATCGAACATCAACCCAGCCGACATTGAGAAGGTGACAGTAATGCGCAATGGAACCGCACTCTACGGAGCCAAGGGTGCAAACGGTGTGATTCTCATCCAGACCAAGCGCAACAAATCGTTGGCCACCCGAATCACGGCCAATGTATCCGCCGGCGTGGTGCTTGAGCCCAAATATCTGGAGATGATGAATGCCGATCAATACAGGAACTACGCATCCGAGCTGCTGAAGACCACGAACACCCACATTCAAAAGTTTAAATTTTTGAATGAGGATCCCAATTATTACTACTACAAGCAGTACCATCAGAATACCGATTGGAAGGATCTGGTCTATCATACTGCTATGACGCAGAATTACGGCATCACCGTTTCTGGAGGTGACAACATCGCCAGCTACAACCTTTCGCTCGGATATGTCAACCAGCAGAGCAATCTGAAATATAATGATATGGGTAGGATCAACATCCGTTTCAACACTGATATCAAACTGCTTAAGCGCCTTGACATCCGCTTCGATGCCTCTTTTGCCAATACGACACGCAATATTCGTAATGACGGTGCTCCAGAGAATTACGATGAAGGCACTCCAACGAGTCCCTCCTTCCTGGCCTACGTGAAGAGCCCGTTCCTGAGTCCTTACAGTTACGGTCGTGGTATATTGAGCGACTCCCACTTCGACATCGACGAAGAGAGTTATCTGGATGAAGCCCTTGCCGATTACTACAGATACAACTGGCGTTTAGGTAATCCAGCCGCTATCAACGAATACGGTGATTCTGAGAACAAGAACCACTTTGAGAATTCGATGCTGAACCTGACGTTCACTCCAACGTGGACATTCAGTCCCAGCCTGCATTTGAGCGAGCATTTCAGCTACAATCTGGTGAACACCAATGAGATGTTCTACATCCCTATCAATGGTACACCTTATTATTATGTGACCAGTATCGGAGATTTCCGCTCGAATGAGGTCCGTTCACTTGCTTCGAAACAAAATTCCGTGATGAGCGACACCCGTATCGACTGGCACAAGCGTTTCAATGCCCATGACGTGCATGTCTTTGCCGGCGCACGTATCAACTGGGAGAGCTACACGTTTAATTCACAGTTGGGTTACGACACCGGTAACGACAAGACACCTTTTATGAGCAGTAGTTTGAAGAATGTGGAGGATGTGGGAGCCAATGATGATTACAATTCCATTGCCTGGTATGCCCAAGCCGCCTACAATTTCAAGAGCCGTTATTTCCTGCAAGCCAACCTGACGATGGAAGGATCTTCCCGCTTTGGAAAAGATGGTGGTGACATCAACATGCTTGATGCCGCATGGGGTATCTTCCCTGGTGTGCAGGCATCGTGGGTTATGAGTAACGAGCCATGGCTTGCCAAGGTGAAGCCCATCAGTTTCCTCCGTCTGACAGCCGGTTATGACATTAGCGGCAATGATGACATCGACTACTACGTGGCCCGCAGTTACTTCCGCGCCAATCAGTTCCTTCATGCGATTGCCGGACTTACGCTCGAGGGGATCGGCAACACTAAAATTCAATGGGAAAAGACAAGCCGTTGGAACATCGGTTTTGAGTCGATCTGGCTCAACAACCGTATCGGTCTCTCTTTCAACTATTTCAACAGCCGTACAACCAACCTGCTGATGCATCAGTCGCTGGGGTTCATGTCAGGACTTGACAAGAACTGGAGTAACGGCGGTAAATTGGAGAATACCGGTTTCGATGTCACATTGACAGGAAAGGTATTAGCCTTGAAAGACTGGCAATGGGAAGTAGGCGGCAGTATCGGTCATTACAAGAACAAGATCACTGCATTGTCAGACGGCAAGTCGTATCTCGACAACTCTCTCTATGGTGCAACCATCCGCTCCCAGATAGGAGGAGCCGTCAATCAATTCTATGGTTACAAGTCATTGGGTGTGCTCACCACTACAGAGGCAGCAGAAGCCGCCAACCTGTATATCCTTGAGAATAATGGTGTCGACAAGACCTATTTCAAGGCAGGCGATATCCAATTTGCAGATCTCAATAATGACAACCGCATAGACGAGCGTGACCAGACCATTATCGGCGATCCCAACCCCGACTTCTATGGCAACATCTTCACCACCCTCAGTTGGAAGCGCCTCAAATTGGATGTACGTTTCAACTATGCTGTGGGCAATGATGTCTTCAACTATATGCGTCAGCAAGCTGAGAGCGGTTCACGCTTCTTGAATCAGACGACCGCCCTTACCGGTCGTTGGCAGGTAGAAAATCAACAGACGGACATTCCCCGTATCGCCTTCCAGGATCCGATGGGCAACTCCCGTTTCAGCGACCGCTGGATAGAAGACGGCAGTTACTTACGTCTGAAGAGCGTCACCTTGAGTTATGAGTTACCCCTCAAGTCACAGTATATCCAAGGTGTACAATTCTGGATTCAAGGCAACAACCTGTTGACCTTCACGAAGTATCTTGGCACCGACCCCGAATTCTCGATGACGAATGCAGTAATCGGTCAAGGCATCGACTTAGGACTGATCGGACAAAGCCGTTCGATTGTCGCAGGAATGAAAGTCAACCTCTAATTTCACATCATGATAACTACAAAAGACATCAAGATTATGAAAAAGTTCTTTATATATCTCAGTGCGACCCTCATGGTATTTGTCATCAGCGGCTGTGCCGATTTCTTTGAGCAGGAATCAGACCATATCATCTATGCCGATGACAGGACCATCAATCAAGAGTCCGACCAGATTTATGGTGTGACCGGCATCATGAACAAACTTCAAGCCATCGCCGACCGCACGATTATTCTTGGAGAGGCAAGAGGTGATTTGGTCAATGTGACGACAACCGCCAGCAGTGACCTTCGCGACGTAGCAGAATTCAACGTTGGAGACGACAACATGTATAATTCTCCACGCGATTACTATGCCATCATCAACAATTGCAATTTCTACATCGCGAAAGCAGACACCTCCTTGCGTGACAACCGTAACGAATATATTTTCATGGCCGAATATGCTGCAGTGAAAGCCATCCGTGCCTGGACCTATCTGCAGTTAGCCCTCAACTATGGTACAGTGCCTTTTGTCACGGAGCCCATCCTGACGAAAGAAGCTTCCGAGCAAGCTTATCCTAAGGCCACCATCCGCGCTATCTGTGAGTACTTCATCAATGACCTGTTGCCCCTGGCAGAACGTTATGGAAGAGAGTATCCCAATTACGGTGATATCCGCAATACCAACTCAAATTTCTTCTATTTCCCCATCAACATTGTCTTGGGTGACATGTATCTGTGGATGGCCAGTCTCACAGGTGACAAAGAGCAGTATAAGAATGCCGCCCTTCGTTACTACAAATACATCTCAGAGCGCAATGGTGACAATTCCACGTATCCGACGTCCGCAGGTCGCCTTGTATGGCCAATAGGAACGACATCGTGGAGTAGCCCCTCGGAATATGATAACCTGACCCGGAATTTCTATACTGAGACCTACAATAACAACACAGAGCTGATCACAATGATTCCCGGCGACTCCATCCGTGCAGAAGGAAACTACAGTGAATTGCGTAACATCTTCAATTCCCGTGAAGAAAACGATTACCAATCCAGTCTAGTACCTTCCAACCGTATGATCGAGATATCAGAATCACAAGAGCACTGCATGGTCGATCCCGAGACTTACATTGTCACCTATGCCCCCAAAGGTCTTACTGAGCATATGACAGGTGATCTCCGTTTGAGCGAAATGTGGAGAGAAGGATGGACATACAACAACAGCAACCAACGCGTGGAGACCGACTTCATCTATAAGTATCAGACCCGCAACGTACATATCTACCGTAGAATGATGGTATATCTCCGTATGGCAGAGGCACTGAATATGGCAGGTTATCCCCGCATGGCTTTTGCCATCTTGTCTTCTGGTCTTACTAACCAAGTCTTGGAGTACGACGTCTATCCCTACTATTCAGAGGGAGACTCCATTTGGATCAGCCAGTTTGATTTCCCACCATCCCGTTATGGTATTATGGATCCAGAATACTTCTCCCCGAAGTTGAGTCAACAACCTACTCAGATCCCCGGTGTCATCAACACCATAGGTATTCACAGCCGTGGATCAGGCTATACGCCACTAAATGAATTCTACGCCCTTCCCGTAGACACATTGCTGACTGAGGAGGAACAAACCCCCACTTTCCAAAAGTATGTGGATGAGCTGATCATCAACGAAGACGCGCTTGAGTTTGCCTTTGAAGGCATCCGTTACTACGACTTGATGCGCTGGGCATACCGCCAGCCCAATCCTGGTCAGGCATTGGCCGACCGGATCTACCTGCGTCGTGGAAAAGAAAATGTGGATGCCGTGAGAAGCGAGATCAAGGTCGACCTGACCAATCAAGACAACTGGTTCCTACACTGGACAGGCATGTAACCAACTTCTCCCAATAAAAAGAGCACCTTTCGGGGTGCTCTTTTTTATTTGGTATTTAATTGAGAAGTGAGGAGAAACAAGTCAAGATGTTCTTTGACGAACCGCTTCGAAGAGCAAGATCGCCGCACTCACCGATACATTCAGGGAGTCAAGTTTCCCGTTCATCGGTATTCTGATATGCGCATCAGCAGCTTCTCTCCAGATATCAGTCAGCCCGGTCGACTCTGTCCCCATGACAATAGCCGTCGGCTTTTTCATATCCGTATGATAATAGAGGTGAGAGTCCTGCAATTGTGCTGTTAGAATCTGAATTCCTCGTTTTTTAAGAAAAGCCACGCATTCTTCCGAAGAGCAAGCCACACAGGGCACCGTAAAAACAGCACCTATGGAACTACGTATCAGGTTGGGATTATAGATGTCGGTCAAGGGATCACAGATTATCACGGCATCAGCCGCTGCAGCATCCGCACTTCTTAGCACCGCCCCTAAATTGCCAGGTTTTTCCACCCTTTCCAGCACCACTATGAGCGGTGAGCTGTTCAAATGCAAGTCATCAAGACGTAAAGCCTTTGTCCAGACCACAGCCAGGACTCCTTCTGTAGTCCCCCGATAAGCCATTTTCTCATACACCTGCGGAGTCACCTCCACCCTTTCCACCTCCGAGTTCAAATGATCCAAAAGAATCTGCACATTGGAATGGTCATACAACGACGGACAGCAAAAGAGTGTGTGAATAGCCAATCCCGCTTCTAAGCAATGCATGATCTCCCGAACTCCCTCCACGACAAACAATCCCTGTTTTCTTCTTTCAGAAGATTTCTGCTGAAGGAGTAGCACCCATTTCACCTTAGGGTTTTGCAAACTTGATATCACTAAATCATTCATCGCATACAAAGATAGTGCAAAAAAATGACATGGAAGCAAAAACTCAGTTTTTTACTTTGCATTCCACTCGGTTTGCACTATCTTTGTCATCTGCAAACAACAGATCCCCCTTATGGCAAAAGACAAAATCGCATACGTCTGTTCCAACTGTGGCCAAGAATCCCCCAAATGGATTGGCAAATGTCCGTCATGTGGTCAATGGAACACGTTTAAGGAAATCCGCATCAGCAATGAGAGTGGCAGCCAAGCAGCAAGATCCGCCGCCACCTCGCTCCGTTCATCATTGGAAGGTAAGCCACGCCCCATGGCCCTTCGCGATATCTCGTCACACGAATCGCCCCGCATCGACATGAATGACAGCGAGCTCAACCGAGTGCTGGGCGGCGGTCTTGTACCCGGTAGTATCGTTCTACTCGGAGGCGAACCAGGAATCGGCAAGAGTACCCTGACCTTGCAAACCATCCTCCAGATGTCCGACCACCACATACTCTATGTAAGCGGCGAGGAAAGTGCCCACCAACTGAAAATGCGCGCCGACCGTATCGGACATGGCGGGAACGAACATGTCATGATCCTCTGCGAGACCTCATTAGAGAATATCTTCGCACAGATCAAAGAATGCCATCCCGACCTTGTCATCATTGATTCCATCCAAACCATCTCCACGGAAGATGTGGACAGTTCACCCGGCAGTCTGAGCCAAGTGCGAGAATGCGCCTCTTCCCTACTCCGTTTTTCCAAATCAAGCGGAATCCCCGTCATTCTGATCGGACACATCACGAAAGAAGGCACCTTGGCAGGTCCTAAAATATTGGAACACATCGTGGATACCGTGATTCAATTTGAAGGCGACCAACATTATATGTACCGCATCCTGCGATCCATCAAAAACCGATTTGGCAGTACCAGCGAGATGGGTATCTACGAGATGCAACAAAATGGTCTCCGCCCCGTGAGCAACCCATCAGAATTATTACTCACCCAAGATCACGAAGGACTCTCAGGCGTCGCTATCACCGCCGCTATCGAAGGTGTACGTCCATTTTTGGTGGAGACTCAGGCATTGGTATCGACAGCCGCCTATGGCACCCCCCAACGTAGTGCCACCGGTTTCGATCACCGCCGTCTGAACATGCTGCTCGCCGTATTGGAAAAGCGTGTGGGATTTAAACTGATGCAGAAAGATGTGTTTGTCAATATCGCCGGCGGTCTTCGTGTGACCGACTTGGCCATGGATCTGAGTATTATCGCCGCCGTCCTGTCGAGCAATGTGGATACCGCCATCGAACCAGGCTGGTGCATGACCGGTGAGGTAGGTCTAAGTGGCGAAGTACGTCCCATCAACCGGATAGAACAACGCATCGCCGAAGCCGAGAAACTCGGTTTTCAGCATATCATCATCCCGAAATACAACCTCAAAGGTCTCAATACCTCAAAATACGGCATAGAGATTCACCCAGTGAAGAAAGTCGAAGAAGCACTCCGTGAACTGTTTGGCTAAGACATCACCAACGTGTCTCTTTACCCTTCAAGATTCTATATACCCGAATTGGCAAGTGGAGTTGTCATAATATCACCTTGAAGAAAAAAAACGTAAAAAAAAGCCACTGACTATCGGCTATTAGCTTGAAAATGATTATTTTTGCAAGTGAAAATCAGATTATTCATCAATTATTTTTAATAGCGAAAACAATATGAAAATTGATCAATTCAACTTTGCCGGCAAGAAGGCAATCGTGCGTGTAGATTTCAACGTTCCTCTGGATGAAAATGGCCAGATCACTGACGACACCCGCATCCGTGGTGCCCTTCCCACTCTGAAGAAGATTCTTGGTGATGGTGGTGCGCTGATCATCATGTCGCACATGGGCAAGCCCAAAGGAAAGGTGAATGCCAAATTCTCCTTGAGCCAGATTGTCGACGCAGTCTCCGCAGCATTAGGTGTTCCTGTTCAGTTTGCTCCTGATTGTGCAAAAGCCAAGGAAGCAGCAGATGCCTTGAAAGCAGGTGAAGTGCTGTTGCTTG
>CADCQC010000094.1 GCA_902803455.1 uncultured Prevotellaceae bacterium | reverse complement strand
GACTGAAAAATATGGTGAGAGAGGAACACCCAGCCGTGAAGAGTTCGAAGCGAAGGCTAAAGCATGGTACTATGCCGAATTGTTGCGCGATGAACGCAAACGGCAGAAATTGACGCAGCAACAGTTGGGTGAACGTATAGGCAAGAAACGTGAGTACATTTCTTCACTGGAGCAAGGAAAAACGGACATGCAGCTCAGCACATTCATGCTCATTGCCAATGCGCTGGGATTGAGATTCTCACTTGTAGTGGGATAGAAATACTTGTCATATCAACAGGAGAAGTCGGAAATAATCATTTTATATCAATACGCACATAAATGCGTGAGATTTAGATTCAAAAAAAATTTCCTAAGAACCGTCCGACCTAGCTTGGTCCTCACTTCAGCAATTGCTCATAGAAGTGGGCATAGCGACGGGCAACGGTGAGATGGTCGTGATGCCGGCGGATATACTCGATGCTGTCACGTTTCAACAGATCGATCTTCTCTGGATGGACAACCAGATCTTCAAGGGCTTGGACGACACTCTCACGGGTGGGACCGACATTGATGATCGGACGCAAGGTCTGCTCACCTAATATCTCGTAATTCTCTGGCTCACCGCCACCAATACAGATGATTCCTTTCGACATGGCGAGAAGAGGATTCATTGATGGGGTGTAACTGTATAACTGGTCGAGAATGGCGTCGGAACCGTCCATCATCGACTGATAGGTGGCAAAGGGCACCGAACGGGCGATGCGCAGTTCTACTTGAGAGGGATGACGGCTGGCCACTTCTTCCGCGGCAGAAAGCATGACATCTGTTCCTTTATACGCACTTCGGGTTGTGTTGATGCCGATAAACAGCCGCAGTTTACCATCATAAGGCCGGAAGGTGGGGGAAGATGGCATTTCAATGGGATAGGGGATGAACGTGGTCTTGTCGGGATGGAGGGGATGATAACATACCCAGTATTCATACAGACCGGTGACAATACCGGCGCAGGTGGCTGCCACATGGCGGTTGAGCCGTTCCTTCGCTGTTCCAAGCCAGTCGGCACGCTCACGCATGGCCGAGGTATCTGTGCGCAGTCGGTCACCGATATTGAAGTCGCTGTATCTGAGTGGCTTCTTTTCTACACAGGTGTGAACCCAATACCAGTCCATTCCAAATCCACCCAACACCACACGGCGGTTGTGTCGAAGCAGATAGTGATATAGAGGAAAGATGTGAGAGGCTTTCAATTCCACAAACATGGGATTGATCAACTGAACGATGTCGTATCCGCGAAATGAGGGCAGGTGTCGGGCCAGACGCAAAGCAAGTGATAGACCACCGATCTTTCCCGGTGTACGTTGCAGGTCTATGTCTCGGGCATAGTCTTTCCAGAAGTCACCATTCGAGGCGACGGTCACCTCATGACCCAAAGACTTCAAACCCTTGGACAATGTGGCATGCACGTTGCTGTATTCACCAAGAAGGAGGATGCGCATCACATCTTTATTTGAGAAACAACCATTCTAATCGAGGGAATGCACGCTTTATTTGAGAATCATGCACAACAGACGACGGCCTTGACGGCTGTTGCTGATGCGCCGAAACCATTTGTATTTCTGGGTGTAGGCCTTGTCGGGTAGGGGGAAAAGGCCTTTTTGGGTCAACTCTTCCACGCATTTCTCCAAAAAACGCCCGTTATGGGTCAGCGTAATCACATTGTAGAGATAGTCCATCGTCAATTGGTCGATCCGGCGGTGAAGGGCTTCACGGTCGGCAGTGGGCAACGTGTCGGCCATCTCTGCCAGACGGTATAACACACCACGGGTGTCGGACAAACGCTTGAGCACCCATTGCTTGTCGTCTTCACGGGTGATGGAGTGGTGGCGGTCTCTATAATAATAGGCCTTCGCCGAAGTGGAGAACACTCGTTCGGCACGGAGAAACAGTTGGGGGGTAAACTCCTCGTCCTCATGCAGGATACCACAGGTGAAACGTAGGTTGACAAGTGTCTTTTTACGGAAAATATATCCGCACGCGGAGGCACGGAGATTGTTGCGGCGCATATATTCCGAACCTTCCATCGGACCCTCATACGTTTGAGGAACCGTTTGCTCTTTCTTGTCTGACAGATGAAAGACCACGATGTCGGGGTCTTTGTGGCGGGTGATGTCAAGACAATGCTCATAGACTGTCGTGTTGAGCAGGTCGTCGGCATCCACAAACTGGATGTATTGGCCCGTACAGGCCTCAATGCCCAAGTTGCGGGCGGCACTGAGACCACGGTTGCGCTGGCGGATATACACGATTTCGTCGATCTTGTCGGAGATGGCTTCCAGAGGATTGTCGTCGGAACCATCGTCGATGACGATGATCTCCCGCTCCTCCGGACTGAGTGTCAGAGAGAGGATGCTGGCGAGACATTCATCGAGCAGATGAGCCGGCAGGTTGTAGAAAGTCACGATAAAACTGATCAGTGGCGCTTTCTCGCCGGATGGAGGATTCGGTGTAGTTGGCATAATTTCTTTAATCCTATGAGTTGCAGGGTCCTTATTTTCATTTTCGTCTTGTAATCCACTGGCAGATGATTGATCGTGGAACTTTTCAGATAGGGAACGGGCAACACGGGGGTGGAGTGGGTGTCACGGTAGACATCAATTTGGATGTTGAGCACATGACAGTAATATTCCGTCAGTTCCTCGGTCAGACCTAGATGACGGAGTTGATACACATGGGCATCTAAAAGGTCGGAGAGACCGTTCTTTCCGGGGTTCATCGAGATACCGTCGGGATTGAAGCAGTAGTTGTAGACTCCTTCCTCTGTCGTCGCTACCAAATGGGCGCGCTTCAGCAGTTGGGGCAATGTGTGGGCATCTTCAAACAGACGGTCCTCGGGAAAACGGACGCCGTCGAAAAGATGGCGGGCATAGATCTTATTCCACGCATATGTGTGCTGATAGGCCTTGCAGTCAAGCCAATACGCCTTCATGTCATCGTATTCGTGGGCACCGAATTTCACCATCGACTGGTCGGAGTCGCCATAATGGTAGCACAATGGGTATTCCAGAATGTCGTAATCAGGATGTGCGCTGAGACGCGTCATCAGGATCGGCAACGTGTTATCACCAAGGAAATCATCGCTGTCGATGAAGGTGATGTATTGGCCTCGCGCGATGCTGATGCCGGCGTTGCGGGCCGACGATAAGCCGCTGTTGGACTGGTGAATCACGCAGATGCGGCTGTCGCGCAAGGCATAATCGTCGCAGATGGCACCCGATTGATCTGTGGACCCGTCATCGATCAGAATCAGCTCATAATCATCAAAAGATTGACCCAGCACACTGTCGATGCAGCGTGACAAGGTCTTTTCTACTTGATAGACAGGTATGATGATACTGAGTTTCACGGCTGCAAAGGTAATGAAAAATCCGATGAAGTGAGCAAAAAGCAAAACAAAACACGATGTTTTTGCTCCAATGACTGATTTTAGGGCTTTCATAAAATAAAAGCGGGTTATCAACGTTAATCATATAGATACTATCATGAAAAAGACAGTTAAATCAGGTAGCTATGCCCATGTCTTGAAGTATACCGGGCTTTTTGGCGGTGTGCAGGGCATTAACATCCTGGTGGGTCTGGTGCGCAACAAATTGGTGGCGATTATCCTTGGACCTGCTGGAATGGGACTGATTTCTATCTTCAATTCCACCATCAACTTGATTTCCAACTCCACCAATCTCGGTATCTCCATGAGTGCCGTGAAAAATATCTCGGAGGCCTATGATTCTGGTAATGAGGGGGAACTGTCGCGCAACGTCAAAGTGGTGAGGTCGTGGAGCCTGCTCACGGCTCTGATGGGCATGTTGTTGTGCATGATCATCAGTCCGTGGTTGAGCGATTGGACTATCGGATGGGGTGACCACACATGGCATTTCTTTTTCTTGTCTCCCGTCGTCGCGCTGATGGCGGTCACAGGAGGAGAGGCTGCCATCCTCAAAGGACTGAGACAACTGAAACCGTTGGCCACCGTGTCGGTATACAATGTGCTGGCGGCATTAATCATTTCTGTTCCGCTCTATTTCTTCTTCGGTGAGGCGGCCATCGTACCTTCGCTGGTGTTGATGGCGTTGGCGCAGATGTTGCTCACCATCGGATATAGTTACAAGGTGATGCCTGTCAATCTGTCTCTTGACCGCAGACAACTGCATGACGGGATGAACATGGTGTGGTTGGGTATCGCTTTCGTCTTGGCTGGCATCCTGGGCAGTGGGGCCGATTTCGTCATCAGGTCGTTTCTGAGCAACTCTTCCTCGCTGGAGACTGTCGGACTCTATAGCGCCGGCTATATGATGACCATGACCTATGCCGGGATGGTGTTCTCGGCCATGGAGACGGATTTCTTTCCACGACTGTCGGCCTCTCATGCGCTGGCTACCACCTCTGCCACCATCGTCAACCGGCAGATAGAGGTGTCTTTCTTGCTCATTTCTCCGCTGCTGGTGTTTTTCACCATCGCCTTGCCTGTGCTCATGCCGCTGCTCTACAGTGGGAAGTTCACGCCTGTCGTGGGGATGATGCAGGTCACCGTGTTTGCCATGTATCTCCGGGCCATCAAGTTGCCGATGGCTTATCTCCCGCTGGCGAAGGGGGATTCCAAATCTTACCTCTTCCTCGAGGCTGTCTACGACATCTTGCTGGTCATCGCCGTGATATGGGCTTTCAAATGGTGGGGACTGTTGGGATGTGGCATCGCCATCACCGTGGTGGGATTCTTCGATTTCTTGCTGATCCTGGTCTATACACGATATAAATATGGCTATCGTATGTCTTGCTCTGTCAGGACTTATGCTGCCATTCAACTGCCTTTCGGGGTGCTTGCCTATCTGGTGACTTTTGTCTCCAATCCATGGGTTTATTGGACGGTGGGACTGCTGCTCGGCTGTATCAGCATGGCCGTGTCGGTCTATATCTTGCGAAAGAAAACCTCGCTTTGGGAGTCGCTCACAGCCAAACTGTGGAGGAGATTGAGGCATGGTTAAGGTGTCGGTGCTGGTGGCGGCTTATAATGCTGAACCTTGGATTGGTCAATGCCTGAGATCTCTGAGAGAACAGACGCTGCGTGACATAGAGATTGTCTGTGTGGATGACGCTTCTACCGACAGCACTTGGAATCTGATCAAGAAGGCTGCCCAGGAGGATCCGCGCATCATCACACTACATCAGGAGGTCAACGGCGGACAGGCCAAGGCGCGCAATAGGGCTTTGCAGGTGGCAAAGGGGCAGTATATCTGTATGGTGGACAGCGACGACTGGTTGGATGAAGACGCCTTGCAGGCGGCGGCCGAGGTGCTCGACAGGTATGAGGATACTGATAGCGTGCTCTTCCAGGTCGATGAGGTCGATGGTGAGCATGTCAGACGTTATCCTATGCCTGATTTTGAGGCGATGACTGGGCAGGAGGCTTTTGAGGCCAGTCTCACTTGGCAGATTCACGGACTCTACATGATCAGGGAAGGCATCCACCGGCGTTTCCCTTACGACGATTCTTCCAGGGCATATTCCGATGACAACACCACTCGCATTCATTTCCTTCATTCGAGAATGGTGAGGCAATGCCAGGGGGTGTATCACTACCGGCAACATGCCGCGTCTGTCACGCATAGCGTCAGCGTGAGAAGGTTCGACTATCTCAGGGCGAATGAGAGCATGAAACGCCAGATGGAGGAGGCTGGGGTCTGCGAACGGCTGATGAGAAGGTATGAACAGGTGAGATGGCTCAACCTGATCGATACCTATATGTTTTACCATCATCATCGGAATGCGCTCGATGCCTCGGCGCGAGACTATGGCCTGAGCGAGATGAGAAGGGTGTGGAGTGACATCCGTACGTCGTGGTTGCCGTGGTCACTGAGGCTCAAACCTGGTTATATGCCCCTACATCCTTGTTGGTGGGCTTTCCGGTGGCAGGAGGAGGCCTATTTCTCTTTGAGAAAATGGCTGAAAGGCTCTTGAAGGGCTGAAGAAGGCTCCTCATCGTTTTCTGCCATAGTCTGTTTGCCAGTTTTTTTATTGTTTTTTGACGCTTTTTTGAAAATAAGAAGAAAAAATGTCTTCTTTGTTGCAGACTTTCGCTGTTTTTTTTCTTAACTTTGCAAAGTGCTATGCCCGTAGGGCATGTGAAAAACTATTACCATGACGCTCATTATTGTTGCGATATTGCTACTGAGTTATGTGCTCATCGCCACCGAACAGTTGACGAATGTCAACAAAGCGGCCGTGGCCATTTTTGCCGGCACGGTGGGATGGGTGCTCTATATCTGCTATGGCACCGACTTCGTCATGCGGGAGCATCAGGGTGACTATGTCGATTTCCTCAATGGTGCGGTGGCCACCAGCACACAGGTGAAATTGTATATCGCACAAAACATCTTTCTCAAATATGTGGGAAGAGCAGCAGAGATCGTGCTGTTCCTCATCGCTACCATGACCATCGTTGAAATCCTGCACAACAATGGGTGCTTCGATTTCCTCATGCCTATGGTGCGCACGCGCAAAAGCCGGCGACTGTTATGGTCGATGTCGGCGCTCACTTTCCTCATCTCCGCCAACCTCGACAACCTCACCACGACTACGCTCATGCTGGTGGTGATGCATAGCCTGATAGAAAACCGGCGCGACAGGTTCATCCATGGAGGGGCCATCGTTATAGCGGCCAATACCGGAGGGGCGCTCACCGTCATCGGAGACCCCACGGGACTCGTCTTGTGGAACATGAATGCCGTCACGGCCACCAACTTCTCCATGTGGCTCCTGATACCGTGTCTTATCGCCTGGGCTCTCCCTGTCTATCTCCTCGGAAGGATGTTGCCGGAAAGGGTCGATATCGCATGGAAACCCATGCCATATCGGGGGAGGGAGACCAACCTCAATGTGTGGCAGCGCATCATGATGCTTTTCGTGGGCATAGGTGGACTATGGTTCATACCTACTTTCCATAACATCACCAAACTGAGTCCTTTCCTCGGGGCACTTTGTGTGCTGTCGGTACTGTGGGTCGTCAACGAAGTGTTCAACCACAAATTGCTGAAAGTCGAAAAGATGATCGAGCGACGCATTCCCCAACAACTGCAATACGATGTGCTGCAGATGATCCTTTTTGTCCTGGGCATCATGCTGGCTGTAGGCGTCGTGGAGGAAACAGGGGCCATCAGATGGCTCGCTCGTCAATGCGACACTTATGTGCACAGTATATGGTTGATGGCTGGACTGGCAGGACTGTGCAGCACCGTGCTCGATAATTTCGCTACGGCCATGAGCTTCTTTTCTCTGCATACGGCTGGGGATGTGGTTACTGGTGGGGGAATTTATACCGAGGGCTTCATCACCAATGGGTGGTATTGGAAAGCGGTGGCTTATTGCTCTGCCGTGGCGGGCAACGTGCTGGCCATCGGTTCTATGAGCGGCATCGCATTGCTCAAACTGGAACGCATGCCCATGGCATGGTTCTTCCGGAATGTGGGATTGAAGGCTTTGGCGGGCTGGGTCGTAGGACTGCTCGTCATGATCGCATTCTCTCTCTAAATGTCGCCTCCCCGTGACGGAGAGGGCGACATGGACCTGACAAATGAAAACAAATATCTAACATCTAATACATTAATATATTATGGCAAGGATAAAAACGATCGGAGTGCTGACTTCTGGAGGAGATGCTCCCGGAATGAATGCTGCCATACGTGCCGTGACAAGGGCAGGTATCTGCAACGGGTTCAAAATCATGGGTGTCTATCGGGGGTATGATGGATTGATCAATGATGAGAGTGAGGCTTTCACCACAGAGAATGTGAGCGGTATCATCATGTCGGGTGGTACCATCCTCAAGACAGCCAGAAGTAAGGAGTTCCTCACGCAAGAGGGCAAGCAGAAGGCTTACGACAATATGCAAAAACATGGTAT